>DATMEI010000282.1:0-8137 GCA_035556995.1 Streptomyces sp. | reverse complement strand
GGCGCGGACGCCGGCTGAACGGCTGACCCGCCCAGCACAACCCCCATTGACACCGGCCGGAAGGGACGGCTTCCGGCCGGGCCGAACACCACTGCCGTTCCCGGGACGTGGCCCAACCCCTCACGTTCCGGGACGGTCCGGCACCACCGGGCGCAACGGCAACGCACACCCGCATGTCCGTGACCTCTGACACCGACAGGAGGACCGCCGTGGCCGAGAAGCCCAGGTTCAGTGCCCAGAAGAACAAGACAACGACGCCAGACAGCGAGCACAGCCCACACCCGGTGGACCAGTCACTGCCGCCGCTCAAACTCGTCACCACCGGCCTTCAGCACGTAGCGGCCATGTACGCGGGCGTGGTGGCACCACCGCTCGTCATCGGCGCGGCAGTCGGACTGTCCGTATCCGAACTGACCTTCCTCACCGGCGCGAGCCTGTTCCTGGCGGGCATCGCGACTCTCCTCCAGACCATCGGCGTGTGGAGGATCGGCGCCCGGCTGCCCTTCGTCAACGGCGTCACGTTCGCGTCTGTCGCGCCGATGCTGGCCATCAACAAGTCGGAGGGCCCCGACAACGCGCTGCCGGTCATCTTCGGCGCCTGCATGGTGGCCGCCGCACTCGGCTTCCTCGTGGCCCCGTACTTCAGCAAACTGGTGCGCTTCTTCCCACCCGTCGTCACCGGCACCGTCATCACCCTCATCGGCGTCTCGCTGATGCCGGTCGCCTTCAACTGGGCGCAGGGCGGCGACCCGCAGGCCCCGGAGTTCGGCTCGGCGAAGAACATCGCCATGGCCGGGATCACCCTCGCCGTGGTACTGCTCCTGCGCCGGTTCACCCGCGGATTCGTCAAACAGATCGCCGTACTGCTGGGACTCGTGGCGGGCACCCTGCTCGCCGTTCCCGCCGGGCTCACCGACTTCAGCGCGCTGCAGCAGGCCGACGTCATCGGTTTCCCCACGCCCTTCCACTTCGGGGCACCGCAGTTCGCGGTCGCCGCGATCGTCTCCATGTGCGTCGTCATGCTCGTCTCGATGACCGAATCCACCGCCGACATGCTGGCGTTGGGGGAGATCGTGGAGCGTCCGGCGGACGAGAAGACCATCGCCGCAGGGCTGCGCGCCGACACCCTCGGCTCCTTCGTCAGCCCCTTCTTCAACGGCTTCCTCGTGACGGCCTTCGCCCAGAACATCGGCCTGGTCGCGATGACGAAGATCCGCAGCCGCTGGGTCGTGGCCGCGGGCGGCGGCATCCTGATCCTGATGGGCCTGTGTCCGGTGGCCGCCGCGCTGATCGCGACGGTGCCGCAGCCGGTGCTGGGCGGCGCAGGCGTCGTGCTCTTCGGATCTGTCGCAGCCAGCGGCATCCGCACCCTGGCCAAGGCGGACCTGGGCAACGACAACAACATCATGATCGTCGCTGTCTCCCTTGCGGTGGGCGTCGTGCCGGTGGCGGCGCCGGACTTCTACCACGTGCTCCCCGAGAGCGCTCGGATCATCCTCGACTCGGGCATCTCGACGGGCTGCGTCACGGCAGTCGCACTCAACCTGGTCTTCAACCACCTGGGGCAGGGGCGGGTGCCGAGCGAGGACGTCGAGGCCGGTCCGGCGAATGACAGCGCCGGCGACGTCTCGGTGCCCGAGCCCCGCGAGGGCGACCGCGACGACGCGTCGAAGCCTGCGCACTGACCTCTGACGACAACAGCCGTGCCCCGCCCCGACGTTGAACTGACGAGCAGGCGCGCCTGGGCCCTCCGCTCTCCCGGACAGGGGGTATTGACTCGGCTGCAGGTCGGCCCGGCGGGCGGGACCGCCTACCCAGACCTCACCCCGAGCCCACTCCGAACCGGAACTGTCCCCACCCCGGATTGGACTTTCGGCGGTGTCGGACGATCAACGACCTTCGTAGGGTCGACAGCATGAACCGACCGATCAGCGGAGCCCGGTGGCCGCCGTGGCTGCCGGGACCGACGCCGTTGCTGCTTGCGGGTACCGCGGCCAGTGCTGCGCTCAGCGTCGTCAGCTTGTGGTGGGCGTGGGGAACAGCGGCCTGTGCGTTCATCGCGGGGCGGGGAGCCGGGCGGGGCCGTCCGACGGCGGTCGCGTTGTCCGCCGTGCTGGCGGCAGGCGTGGTCGCCGTCTCCGTGGTGCCCGAATGGGTGGTGCTGGGCGGCCGGTTCGTGGTGGTGATGGTCTGTGCGGCGTTGCTGCCCTGGTTTGCCGGACGGTTCTGGCGTCAGTACCGGGAGCTCGTACGGGCAGGGTGGGAGCGGGCCGAACTCCTCGAGCGCGAACAGCAGTTGGTCGCCGAGCAGGCCCGGTTGCGTGAACGGACCCGGATCGCCCAGGACATGCACGATGTGCTCGGCCACGATCTCAGTCTGATCGCCCTGTCGGCCGGGGCTCTGAAACTCGCGCCGGATCTGACGGATGACCGGCGAGCCTCCGCCCAGGAGATCAGGGCCCGGGCGGAGGCCGCAGTGGACCGCCTCGGGGAGGTGATCGGCGTACTGCGGGAGGAGAGCAGCGACGACACAGTGGCTCGCCCGTCCGACGCCGGTATCGAAGAACTGGAAGAACTGGTCGAGGAGGCGTCCAGGGCGGGCCTCGCGGTCGACTGGCGGACGGAGGGCGAAGGTCTCGAGGTGCCGCCGGTGACGGCAAGAGCCGTGCACCGCGTCGTCCAGGAGGCGTTGACCAACGCCGCCAAGCACGCGCCGAGTTCAGCCATCAGTGTCAGCGTCAGTGTCCGCGCACGACATTCGGACGCGGACGCTGACGCGGGCGCGGAAACCGAGGTGCGCGTGGAGAGCGGACCCGGCCCAGTGGCCGCCGACACGGGGAGCACCTCCGGGGGCCGGGGGCTCATCGGTCTGGACGAACGGGTCAGGCTCGCCGGGGGCACATTTCAATACGGCCCCGAGGACGGGAAGTTCGTCGTCTTCGCCCGGCTTCCGCACGCCCGGACCGCCGTTCAGCCGTCTGCTGCCGGCCCACCGCCCCCACCATCCCGACCGTCCGGCAACCTGCCGCAGGAGCACCGGCGGGCACGACGCCGACTCAGCCGCACCTTGATCGCCGCGCTCACCGTGCCCCTGTTCGTGGCCGCCCTGCTCGGCGGTGCGTTGAGAGGCTGGGAGGTGCTGGTGATGCGGGACTCCGTGCTGGCCGCGGACGACTATGCTCGTCTGCGGATCGGGCAGGACCGTGCCGAGGTGGCCCGGTACCTGCCGGACCGTCAGACGCCCCGCCGTCAGGAAGCCGCAGCCGCAGCCGCCGAACCGGCACAACGCACCACGAGATGCGAGTACTTCGCGATGACAGCCGATCCTTTCGACGACCGTTCCGGGGACGCCTACCGTCTGTGTTTCCGGGCCGGTGTGCTGGTCTCCACCGATGTACTCGCCGGGTGAACTCCCCGTGATCCAGGTGCTGATCGCCGACGACGAGCCGATGATCTGTGCCGGTGTGCGGGCCGTACTCTCCACGGCGGCGGACATCGCCATCGTCGCTGAGGCGTCCGACGGGCATCAGGCCGTGGAGCTCACTCAGCGCCACCGTCCCCATGTGGCCGTGCTCGACATCCGGATGCCGGGGGTCAACGGCATCGAGGCTGCGGCGGAGATCCGGCGGACCGTACCGGAGACCGCGGTCATGATGCTGACGACGTTCGGCGAGGACGACTACATCCTTCAGGCCCTCGGCGGAGGAGCAGCGGGCTTCCTGGTGAAGTCCGGGGAACCGGAGGAGCTGATCAGGGGCGTACGGGCGGTGGCCGACGGTGCGGCCTATCTGTCACCGAAGATCGCGGCGCGTGTGGTCGCGCACCTCGCCTCCAGCAGCGCGGGTGCCGTCGCCGGCCGGCGCAGCGCCGCCCGTACCCGGGTCGACGCGCTGACCGTACGGGAGCGTGATGTGCTCGCCTTCCTCGGCAGCGGACTGTCCAACGGCCAGATCGCCCGCAGACTGCACGTGGTGGAGGGGACGGTCAAAGCCCATGTCAGCTCCATCCTGGCCCGGTTGGGCGTCGAGAACCGGGCGGCGGCTGCTGTGGTGGCTCACGAGGCCGGGATCGTTCCCGCGAATCTCGCGAATCTCGCGAATCCCGTGCAGCCCGCTCAATCCGTGCATCCCGCTCATCCCACTCATCCCGCGCCCGAACAGCGGTGACACCGCCCTCGTAGCGGCAGCCCAGGTGAGGAGGAGCAACGCTCCCACCACGGTCGCGGCGAGGACCACGCCGGCGAGCACATCGTGCGGGTAGTGGACGCCGACCGCCACCCGCAGCAGCGCGGCAGCCCCGGCCAGTGGCAGTACGGCAAGGGCGAGGCGGGGCCGCAGCGCCGCGAGCCCGACGGCGAGTCCGGCGGCCAGAGTGGCGTGGTTGCTCGGGAAGGACCAGTCGCCCAACTCGGGGCAGTGTGCGACCGGTTCGGCGCCCGGCACCGCACGGCAGGGCCGCTCTTCGTCGACCACGAGCTTCAACGCCTCACTGACGGAGTAGGCGGCGGCGGTTGCCACCCCGGTGACGACGCTCCCCGCGACGGTCCGGGTGTCCCTGCTACGCACGGCGGTCCACAGCAGCCAGACCAGAGTCAGGCCCAGGATCACCAGGCTGCCTTCCCCGGCCACTTCCAGGGCCGAACCCGCCCAACCGGGGGCATCGGCGGCCGTCCCGGCCACGGACCGGTACACGGACGCGGAAGCACCGCCGTCGACGACCAGAGGGCCGGGCCGTCCCAGCCCGCCGGGGGAGAGCCAGGCGACGGCTGCCGCCCCGCCGCCGCACAACGCCATCGAGCCCAGCAGCCGGTGGACGGTCTTGTATCGGGTGACTGTTTCCATGCCTGGGACCGTAGGAACGGCGAAGGCCACGGTCCTCAGCCGAAAGGCAAGGGCGCCATTGGACGATCGTCAGGGTTTATACCGGCTCCGCAAGAGGCCGTACGCCGACGCGTAGCCGGCTGGGATGATTCGCCGACCGTTCCCGACCGTTTCCGCCGTTTCCACGAGTTGAAAGCCGATCGATGCCATGTCCCGTATCCCTGCCGACCCGACGGTTCTCCATCCCTTTCCCGGCCATCCGCGCGTGGTGCTGCTGAAGCCGCTTGTGACCTCCGAGCTCATCAAGGTCGGGGAGTATTCGTACTACGACGACCCGGACGAGCCCACCGCGTTCGAGACCCGCAACGTCCTCTACCACTACGGGCCGGAGAAGCTGGTCATCGGCAAGTTCTGCGCGCTGGGCACCGGGGTCCGGTTCATCATGAACGGCGCCAACCACCGTATGGACGGCCCCTCCACCTTCCCCTTCCCCATGCTGGGCGGATCCTGGGCCGAGAACTTCGACCTGCTCACCGACCTGCCCGTCCGAGGCGACACCGTCGTCGGCAACGACGTCTGGTTCGGCTACAACGTGACGGTGATGCCCGGTGTCCGCATCGGACACGGCGCGGTGATCGCCTCAGGATCGGTGGTTGTCGCGGACGTCCCCGACTACGGGATCGTCGGCGGGAACCCGGCGAAGCTCATCCGCACCCGCTACAGCGACGACGACATCGTCCGCCTGCTGGAGCTGGCTTGGTGGGACTGGTCCGCCGAACACATCACGGAGCATGTCCGTCTCATCATGTCCGGCACCGTCGACGACCTCGAAGGAGTCGCACCGCGACCCTGATCCGCCCCAGGTGTCACGAACCGTTGTCAGTTGCGGCAAATAATCTGGACGCATGAACCCTGTGAGCCCTCCGGGTCCCTTGAGCCCCTTGAGTCCGTTGAGCTACGAGCGGCTGTGTGCGGAGATCGTCACGCAGACCGGCCTGCTGCGTTCCTGCATCCAGGGGGCTGACCTGACGCTGCCCGTGCCCTCCTGCCCCGGGTGGAACGTCGGCCAGCTGCTGCGGCATCTCGGAGGCGGTCACCGCTGGGTCGAGGAGACCGTGCGTACCCGCGCGCAACAGCCCCTTGCCGACGACCACTTCCGCGACCTGACCGCTTACACCAACGAGGACCCGGACGTGCTCGGCCCCTGGCTGGACGAGGGCGCCGCGCGGCTGGCGGACACATTGCGCGCTGCGGGCCCTGACGCCCTGGTGTGGACTCCGGTCCCCGGGGGCTCGGTTGCGTTCTTCGCCCGCCGCTTCGCCCACGAGACGGCCATCCACAGGGCGGACGCCACTCTGGCCCTCGGCGCGGAGTTCACCCTCGAGGAGGAGGTCGCGCGCGACGCCGTCGACGAATGGATGGAACTCGGCTCGCTGCCGATGCACTTCGACATCCATCCCTGGATGCGGGAACTCCTCGGCCCCGGCCGTACGCTCCACTTCCACGCCACCGACACGGCACCCGAGGCGTCAGCGGAGTGGGTGGTCGACCTCACCGGTGAGGCCATCACCTGGCGGCGCACGCATGAGAAGGCCACGGTCGCCGTGCGGGGTCCGCTGACGGGACTGTTGCTCGTCCTCTACCGGCGCCGTCCCGCCCGCAGTGAGGGCATCGAGGTGATCGGAGATGTGGAACTGCTCGACTTCTGGCTGGAGCGGGTCGGGTTCGGGTGACACGCCGGCTTGAGTTGACCATCCACCGTTGCCGTCAGTCCGGTTCGGTTAGCAGTTCGAAACGTGTGAAGAGTCAGAGACTTGTCCGCGCGTGGGCTCGGGCGAGCCGTGTCCTCATGTCAACGGCTGACCAGTCAGGGTAGGTCCATGCAATTTCGTGATCCGCCCCAGGCCGCTTCCTGGCAGCACCTCGGTGCCCGCTCGGGCTTCGAGGTCGTCTACTTCAACCCCATCGACGACGGCTGGCGAATCCACGGGTGTACGACGGCCGTCGAGGACGGCCATGCCTGGATCGTCAACTACATGCTCGAACTCGACCACGCCTGGGGTACGCGCGTCGCACGCGTCTCAGGACGGTCCGACGCCGGCCACCGCACGACGTCACTGACGGTCGACAGCGCCGGGCGCTGGCAGATCGACGGCCTGCCCGCACGTCATCTGGACGGGTGCCGCGACGTGGACCTGGAGTCCTCCGCGATGACCAACGCCCTCCCCGTGCACCGGCTGCGACTGGCCGTCGGCGCCCGTGCTGACGCACCCGCCGCATACGTCCGCGCAGCCGACCTGACCGTCGAACGGCTCGATCAGACATACGAGCGTGTCACCGACGAGGCAGGGCGGCAGCGTTACGACTACGCCGCACCCGTCTTCGACTTCGACTGCCGCCTCGTATACGACGGTTCCGGCCTCGTCCTCGACTACCCGGGCATCGCGGTGCGCGTCACCTGACGCCATCCGCGCCGCACAGCGATGAAGCAACCCGCGCCCGGACGCCGGGCGCGGGTTCAAGCTTCCACGAGTTCAAGCTTCCATGGGTTCAAGCTTCCATGGGTTCAAGTTCCGGGTTCAGCGCAGCAGTTCGTACGCCGGCAGTGTCAGGAACTCCTCGTACTTCTCATCCAGCGCGACCCGCAGCAGCAGGTCGTGGGCCCGCTGCCACTCGCCCTCCGCGAAGGCTTCGTGGCCCAGCTCCTCGCGCGTCGCGGCCAGATCCTCGTCGGCGACGCGGCGTACCAGTTCCGGCGTGACGCGCTGCTCGCCCTCCGGTGTGTCGGTCAGCACCACCCCGGCGTTGACCCACTGCCAGATCTGCGAGCGTGAGATCTCCGCGGTGGCCGCGTCCTCCATGAGGCCGAAGATGGCCACGGCGCCCATGCCGCGCAGCCACGCCTCGATGTAACGGGTGCCCACCTGGACGGCGTTGCGCAGTCCCGCGTACGTCGGCTTCGCGTCGGCCGTCTCGACGGCGATCAGTTCGGCTGCGGTGACCGAGACCTCCTCGCGCAGCCGCTCCTTCTGGTTCGGGCGGTCGCCGAGGACCGCGTCGAAGGACTCCTGCGCGACCGGCACCAGGTCGGGGTGTGCGACCCAGGAGCCGTCGAAGCCGTCGGCGGCCTCACGGTCCTTGTCCGCCCGGACCTTCGCCAGCGCCTGCTCGTTGGCTTCGGGGTCGCGGCGGTTGGGGATGAAGGCGGCCATGCCGCCGATGGCGTGCGCGCCGCGGTAGTGGCAGGTTTTCACCAGCAGCTGGGCGTAGGAGCGCATGAACGGGACGGCCATCGTGACCTGGGCGCGGTCGGGCAG
>DATMEI010000281.1:0-3880 GCA_035556995.1 Streptomyces sp. | reverse complement strand
GCAGCCCTCCGCCTGCGCGCCGAAGATCTTGTAGGGCTTGTCCTCGACGAGCCCTAGGGCGACGAGCTCCTTCAGGCCCTTGTCGATCTTGGTGAGCTGGGAGCCGGAGGCGATGGGGACGACGAGCTGGTCGGGAAGTTCCCAGCCCAGCTGTTCGCAGATCTCGTAGGCGAGCGTCTTGGAGCCCTCCGCGTAGTACGGGCGGAGGTTGACGTTGACGAAGCCCCAGCCCTCACCGATCGGGTCGCCGATCAGCTCGGAGCAGAAACGGTTCACGTCGTCGTAGT
This sequence comes from Streptomyces sp., assembly GCA_035556995.1. Classification (GTDB taxonomy): domain Bacteria; phylum Actinomycetota; class Actinomycetes; order Streptomycetales; family Streptomycetaceae; genus Streptomyces. Next base: position 3,593 of record DATMEI010000281.1, on the reverse strand, counting down.
TGCCCTCGATGCCGACCAGTTCGCCGCCGTAGACCGCGGCCATCACGACCTTGCCCTGCTCCAGGTCGTGCGGGATGAACACGCACGAACGCAGCCCCGCACGGGCGGCGGCGGCGCCGACGGCACCCGCGAGGTTGCCCGTCGAGGAGCAGGAGAGGGTGGTGAAGCCGAAGGCACGCGCCGCCTCGACGGCGATGGCGACGACGCGGTCCTTGAAGGAGTGCGTGGGGTTGCCCGAGTCGTCCTTGATGTGCAGGGAGCCGGTGACGCCCAGCTCACGGGCCAGCCTGTCCGCCTTGACCAGTTTGGTGAAGCCGGGGTTGATGCTGGGCTTCGTGGCGACGTCGGCGGGGACGGGCAGCAGCGGTGCGTAACGCCAGATGTTGTCCGGGCCGGACTCGATGCGCTCACGGAGACCGGCGGGGTCGCCGCTGGGGAATTCGTATGCGATCTCCAGCGGCCCGAAACACGCCTCGCAGGCGAAGACCGGGCCGAGTGGCAGACGCTCCCCGCACTCTCGGCAGGCGAGCCCTGCGGCAGGACCGAGCGCGACGCCCGGGGTGGTGGTGCTGGGAGCAGCTTGAACAGCCATGATGTAGCGAGGCCCTCTCTCCTCATCTTCCTCATGACGTATCTCGCCACGAGACGGAATTGGCACCTTCCCGAGCCGGGAGCCTCGCAGTACGACATCAGCGTCGACGCTGGATACGAGACCGGCCGGAGGGTTGCCGGGGCTTCAACGGGCCGTTCCCTCTGCCCCTCTGGATGAGCGGTGTGAAGTTGTCGACGTGGTGACGCCGGATGCCAGGTCGACCGTGGTCATTGCCGCCAAGGCGGCCCGGCATGCGAACGTCGTCCGCGTTGTTCAAGACTGTAACCGACGGACCCGGCCGTCGAGACAGCCGTCCGAACCGCGAGATGGATCACAGGGAGTGCCGCGTGCTGGAGGAAGTCGAGCGGTGGCTGGGCCATCGCTCCTGGTCGTGTGCCGAGCGGCCACTGGCGGGGCTGCTGTCCGCGAAGCGTGCCACGGGCACCCGGGTCAGTGTGGTGCTGCCCGCTTTGAACGAGGAGCGGACCGTCGGCGGCATCGTCTCGGTGATCCAGCGCGAGCTGATGTCGCCCGTACCGTCCATGGGTCTCGTCGATGAGCTGGTGGTGCTGGACTCCGGCTCCACGGACCGTACGGCCGAGGCTGCCGCCGAGGCGGGCGCGGAGGTCGTCCGCCGTGACGACGTGCTGCCCCGGCTGCCCGCGCTGCCCGGCAAGGGCGAGGTGCTGTGGCGTTCGCTTCTGGTGACCAGCGGGGACGTCGTCTGCTTCGTGGACGCCGATCTGAAGGACTTCTCCGCCGACTTCGTCTCCGGCATCGTCGGACCGCTGCTCACCGATCCCCAACTCCAGCTCGTCAAGGCCATGTACGACCGTCCGCTCGGTGACGACCCGGCGGGCGGCGGCCGTGTCACCGAACTCGTCGCCCGTCCGCTGCTGAATCTGCACTGGCCGCAGCTGGCGGGCTTCGTGCAGCCGCTGGGCGGCGAGTACGCGGCACGCCGCACGCTGCTGGAGGAGCTGCCCTTCCCCGTGGGGTACGGCGTGGAGCTGGGGCTGCTGATCGACGCGCTGCACACCGCCGGGCTCGACGCGCTCGCCCAGGTCGACGTCGGCGTACGGCGGCACCGGCACCAGGACGGTCAGGCGCTCGGCCGCATGGCGGCGGAGATACACCACACGGCGCAGCTGCGGCTGGCGCGCGGCAGTCACCTGGTCAGTCCGACGCTGACCCAGTTCGAACGGGCCGGTGACGGCGCGGGGTTCGCGGGCTTCACGCCCCGCAGCCACACCGTCGACACGGTGGAGCGCCCGCCGATGCGTGAGATCCCGGAGTACGCGGCTCGCCGTGCGGCGTAGGCGGCGAACCCGCGGCGGGGTGTGATCAAGCGCCACGTTTGCGTGGATCTCGGTACGGCTAGGCTCCGGCCATGTCTGTCGATCGCGCCCCCCAGCAGTCTCGGGCCCTGGCCCGCGTACTGGTCGCCTCCAACCGGGGGCCGGTCTCCTACTCGACGGCCGACGACGGTTCGCTCTCCGTCAAACGCGGCGGTGGCGGCCTCGTCTCCGGACTGTCGGCGATCGGGGCGGACGGAGCCGGCGGTGGCGCCGTGTGGGTGTGCGCCGCGCTCGGCGACGGAGACCGCGAGGCGGCACGCCGCTCCGGCGGCAAGCTGGATCAGGCGGACACCGGCGGCCAGTCCGTACGGATGCTGGACATCCCCGCCGACACCTTCGCCGCCGCCTACAACGGCATCGCCAACTCCGTGCTCTGGTTCGTCAATCACCTGCTCTACCAGACGCCGCTGGAGCCGTCCTTCGATGCGGACTTCGAGCGCCAGTGGGAGGCGTACGAGCGCTACAACGCCGCATTCGCCGAAGCACTGGCCGAAGAGGCAGCCGAAGGCGCGAGCGTGATGGTGCAGGACTACCACTTGACGCTGGTTCCCGGCCTGCTGCGCCGGCTGCGCCCGGACCTGCGCATCGGGCACTTCTCGCACACGCCGTGGGCACCGCCGGACTACTACCGGATGCTGCCCGACGCCGTCGCGGAGCAGGTGCTGCGCGGAATCCTCGGCGCGGACCGTGCCGCCTTCCTGACCGGGCGCTGGGCGGGGGCCTTCGCCGACTGCTGTGTGCGGGTGCTGGGCGCACGTACCGGTACGAACGAAACCACCGGTGAGCTCGAGGTCACCCTGGAGGGCCGCACCACCGCTCTGGGGGTGCACGGGCTGGGCGCGGACGCGGAGTTCCTGCGGGAGCGGGCGTCCCGTGACGACGTCACCGACCGGATCGCGGCGCTGCGCGAGCAGCTCGGCAACGGTCCGGACGGGCAGCCGCGCCGCGCCGTCGTCCGCGTCGACCGCACCGAACTGTCCAAGAACATCGTGCGCGGCCTGCACGCCTACCGGCGCCTGCTCACGGACCGCCCCGAGTGGCGCGAGCGCATCGTGCATCTCGCGCTCGCCTACCCCTCACGGCAGGACCTGGCCGTCTACCGCGACTACATGGCGGAGGTCTCGCGCGTCGCCGACGAGATCAACTCCACGTACGGGACGGACGGCTGGACGCCCGTCGTGCTGTTCCTCAAGGACGACTTCGCGCGCTCGCTCGCCGCCTACCGGCTGGCCGACGTGGCACTGGTCAACCCGATCCGCGACGGCATGAACCTCGTCGCGAAGGAGGTGCCGGTCGTCTCCGACGACGGCTGTGCGCTGGTGCTCTCGCGTGAGGCCGGTGCGTACGAGGAGCTGGGCGAGGACGCGATCGTCGTCAACCCGTACGACATCTCGGACACTTCCCGTGCGCTGCACGAGGCGCTGACGATGGAGCACGGCGAGCGCGCGGAGCGCACCGCACGGCTTGCGGCGGCGGCGACGGCGCTGCCTCCGACGCGCTGGTTCCTGGACCAACTGCACGCGCTGAGCGCGGACATGCCGTAGCGCACGGGCCCGGCGCGCGCTCGCGGCTTCCCCGGCTCTCCTGCGCTACGCGCTCTCGTCGAGCAAGTCCGCGATGGCGCCCAGCAATTGAACGACACC
>DATMEI010000280.1:0-4767 GCA_035556995.1 Streptomyces sp. | reverse complement strand
GTGGAACGCGGTGTCGCTGCCGCTGTCGTACGCCCACACGTCGTTGCCGTTGTGGATCCAGCTGTACTCCGCGGCCTCCTCGACGATCGAGACGCGCTGCTTGTCGGGACCGTCGGTGGCGACACGGAGCGTGTGCTCGCCGGAGGCGAGCTCCATCAGCTTCTCCTGGGGCCGGGCCGTGGAGTCCTTGCCCCCGCCCTTCTCGTCGCTGCCGGGGCCGTCGCCGTGCGGGCCGCCGCCGAAGAGGCCGCCGCCCTGCTTGCCGCTCCCGCCGTCCATGCCCGGCATCCCGGGAAGTCCGAGATCCGTGCTCACCTTCACCGTGCCGGACATGTGCCGGGTGTCCGAGGCGGCCATCTTCTCCACCAGCTTCTGCGCCGAGATCTTCGGCAGATCCGGATTGCCGGAGTTGGCGAGCGCTGGTACGAGCCCGACGGTCGCCGCGGCGATTCCCGCGACAGCGACCGGTATGCCGTACCTGACGGACTTACTGCCGGGCGTCCTCGGTTGGATCTGTGCCATGTTGGTGCCCTACCTCCGGGTCGGTGGCGGTTCTGTCGTCGCACTCGTCCCATCCCCTGCCTTCGGCGGGGAGGCCCAGCCCTGCTCCGCCATTCTCCCCGAAATCCCGGGGATGGTGCGGGGTGGTTCCTCAATGGCACCAAAACGGTGAGCTTCGCGCGTCAGCCGGTGGAGGCAACTGTGCGTACTCCCGGAGTTGGAGGCAGAGTCTCCCCGCCTCCCCCGTGCGGCGGCCCGTACCGGGTGAGAACCCTGATACGCCGTCGATTCAGGAGGCGCGGTGCACGACGGCGTCGCACAGCTGCGAAAGGGCCGCCTTGGCTGCGCAGTCGGGCAGCGGCTTGAGCGTCTCGCGCGCCTCGTTCGCGTACCGGATCGTGTCGCGGCGGGCCTGCTCCAGCGCCGGGTGCGCCCGCAGCCCCGCCAGCGCTTCGGCGTGACGTGCGTCGTCGGTGAGGTCGCCGTCCAGCAGCTCGCACAGCGCACGGTCCTCGGCTGTGGCGTCGGCGGAGGCGGCTCTCGTACGCAGATGGAGCACCGGGAGGGTGGGGATGCCCTCGCGGAGGTCGGTGCCCGGAGTCTTCCCCGATTCGTGCGAGTCGCTGGCGATGTCGAGTACGTCGTCGGCCAGTTGGAAGGCGGTGCCGACGCGCTCGCCGTACTGGGTGAGGATGGAGACGGCGCTCTCGTCCGCGCCCGACATCAGAGCGCCGAAGCGGCCCGCGACCGCGATGAGCGAACCGGTCTTGCCCGCGATCACGTCCAGATAGTGCTGTACGGGGTCGCGGCTCTCACCGGGCCCCGCGGTCTCCAGGATCTGCCCGGTGACGAGCCGTTCGAAGGCCTCGGCCTGGATACGGACGGCCTCGGGGCCGAGGTCGGCGAGGATGTGCGAGGCGCGTGCGAAGAGGAAGTCGCCGGTGAGGACGGCCACGGAGTTGGTCCAGTTGACGTTGGCGCTGGGAACACCGCGCCGCACGTCGGCCTCGTCCATCACATCGTCGTGGTAGAGCGTCGCCAGATGCGTCAGCTCGACGACGACTGCTGAGGGCACCACACCGGGTGCGTGCGGGTCGCCGAACTGTGCGCCGAGCATCACCAGCAGTGGCCGGAACCGCTTTCCACCGGCACGTACGAGGTGCTGCGCGGCGCCCGTTATGAACGGGACATCGCTTTTCGTGGCCTCGAAGAGACCTTCTTCGACAGCCGCCAACCCTGCCTGGACATCGGCTTCGAGGGCCTGGTCCCGCACGGTCAGTCCGAAGGGCCCGACGTCGGTCACGAGGGGTTCTCCTGTCTGCGTACGACGAATGAGCGGTCGACTGCGAGCGCCCGGTGTCTTCGAAGTCTTCAAATAATCGGCGCCACCATCACCCGGAAGCGTATCCGGTCGTCCTTCGATCACCATGGGCGCCCGGCATTGCCGTGGCCGTACCCTGAGCTGGCCCGTGACCGGCGACGATCTCGAAGGCGAGGCATCCGTGACCGCTGTGAACCCGCTCGACCTGCCCGAAGGCGATCCCTTCGGCCCGGACAACCTTCCGTACGGGGTGTGCACCACCGCCGGCGAACCGGACCGGCCGCCGCACATCGTCGTGCGCTACGGCGACTTCGCGCTGGACGCGGGCGCCGCGGCGGAGGCCTTCGGATCGGCGCATGCGGCGCTCCTCCAACAGCCACTGCTCAACCCGCTGATGGCGGCGGGCCGCCCCGTATGGCAGGCGGTACGCGCACAGCTGCGCGAATGGCTGACGGAGCCCGCGCACCGGGCGGTCACCCGGCGGTTCCTGCGTCCGCTGTCCGAGGTGACGCTGCGTCTGCCCTTCGAGGTCGCCGACTACGTCGACTTCTACGCCAGCGAGCATCACGCCACCAACGTCGGCCGGATCTTCCGTCCGGACAGTGCCGCGCTGACGCCGAACTGGAAGCACCTGCCCATCGGCTACCACGGCCGTGCGGGCACCGTCGTGGTCTCCGGGACTCCCGTCGTACGCCCCAAGGGCCAGCGCAAGCCGCCCCACGAGGACGCACCGCTCTTCGGCCCCTCGCAGCGGCTCGACATCGAAGCCGAGGTCGGCTTCGTCGTCGGCGCACCCTCCGAGCAGGGCGCTGCGGTCCCCCTCTCGGGCTTCCGCGAGCACGTCTTCGGTGTGACGCTGCTCAACGACTGGTCCTCACGCGACATCCAGGCGTGGGAGTACGTGCCGCTGGGGCCCTTCCTCGGCAAGTCCTTCGCGACGTCCGTCTCCCCCTGGATAACCCCGCTCGACGCCCTCGACGCCGCCCGTACGGCACCGCCCGCCCGCGACGTACCGCTGCTGCCCTATCTGGACGACGCGGAACAGCCGGAACCCGGCGGGATCGATCTGCGCATCACGGTCGGCCTCAACGGCCACACGGTCGCGGAGCCGCCCTTCTCCGCCATGTACTGGACCGCCGCCCAGCAGCTCGCCCATATGACGGTCAACGGCGCCTCACTGCGCACCGGGGACCTGTACGCGTCCGGCACGGTCAGCGGCCCGGAGCCCTCACAGCGAGGCAGCCTGCTGGAGCTGAGCTGGGGCGGCAAGGAACCCCTCGAACTGCCCGACGGCAAGCGGACGTTCCTTGAGGACGGCGACGAGGTGACGCTGTCGGCGTGGGCGCCCGGCCCGCACGGCTCGCGCATCGGCATGGGCGAGGTGCGCGGGCGCGTGGCACCGGCTCGCTAGGAGCTGTTGACCTTCCGGACGGCGTCGGCTCACTGCCCGGGGGTCTCCCGCACCGCGTCCAGCCGTGCCCGTACCCACGTCTCCACATCGCTGACGTGACGGCTGGCGGCGGCGAACGCGCCGAGGCTGTCGCGGGCGCGCAGGGCCCTGTAGATGTCCATGTGCTGCTGATGCGTCCAGAGCAGAACGTCCGATTTGACCAGGGCCCGCCAGACGCGGGCCCTGGCCGTCCGGTTGCTCACCGAGGAGACCAGCGACTCGAGGGTGCGGTTGCCCGTGGCGGCGACGATGTCGGCGTGGAACGCCAGGTCCTCGCGGACCAGTTCGCCGGGCTCCTGCAGTGTGCGCATCCTCTCGATCCGCTCCAGCAGTCCGTCGAGTGCCGCGTCGTCCATGCGGGTCGCGGCGAGTGCCGTGGCGCCGGGCTCCAGCACCTTGCGGCATTCGAGCATCTCGTCCAGGGCGGTGTCCTGGGCGAGGTCGAGGAAGCTGCCGATCGCGTTCAGCAGCCGTTCGGGGCGCAGGTCGGTGACGAAGGTGCCGTCACCGCGACGCACGTCCAGCACTCCGGCCATCGCGAGCGCCCGTACGGCCTCACGGAGTGACGGGCGGGACAGCTCCAGCTCGCGGGCGAGCACCGCCTCGGACGGCAGGCGGTGACCAGGGGCGAATTCGCCGGTCTCGATGCGCCGCTTCAGGCGGCTGATGGCGACATCGACGACGCTGCCGGCACGTCCGACGCTGCCCGCCCCTCCGGCACTGCCGGCGCCGTCCGTCACGAGCCGCTCCACACGGGGCCGTCCGGGTAGCGATGGGCGTCCAGGGTCTCGCGGCGGATCTGCGCGCTGTAGCCGGGTGCTCCGGGGACCATGTAGCGCGAGCCGCGGACCTCCACCGGGTCGTGGAAGTGCTCGTGCAGGTGGTCGACGTACTCGATGACCCGGTCGTCCATCGAGCCGCTGACAGCGACGTAGTCGAAGATCGACAGGTGCTGCACCAGTTCGCACAGGCCGACGCCGCCCGCGTGGGGGCAGACCGGCACATCGTGGGCGGCGGCCAGCAGCAGGGAGGCCACCGCCTCGTTGACGCCACCGAGGCGGCAGGCGTCGATCTGGCAGATGCCGATGGCCTCCGCCTGCAGGAACTGCTTGAACATCACCGCGTTGTGGGCGTGTTCGCCCGTGGCCACATGGATCGGCTTGATGCTGCGGGCGATGGCGGCGTGACCCAGGACGTCGTCCGGGCTCGTGGGCTCCTCGAACCACCAGATGTCGAACTCCCTGAGCGCCTCCGCCCACTCGACGGCCTCGGCCACGCCGAGAGTCTGGTTCGCGTCGATCATCAACCGGCGGTCGGGGCCGATGATCCCTCGGGCGATGCGGCAGCGGCGTACGTCGTCGCCGAGGTCGGCGCCGACCTTGAGCTTGACCGAGTCCCAGCCCTGATCCACGGCCTCACGGCACAGCCGGGCCAGCTTCTCGTCGTCGTATCCCAGCCAGCCCGCGCTGGTGGTGTAGGCGGGGTAGCCGTGCTC
>DATMEI010000279.1:0-3047 GCA_035556995.1 Streptomyces sp. | reverse complement strand
CGTGGGTGCTCGGCCAGACGCACCAGCGTTTCCGTGTTGATCGGGACGCCGCTGCGGCCGGGGATGTCGTAGAGCATCACCGGAAGGTCGGTCGCGTCGGCGATGACCTTGAAGTGCTGGTACAGGCCCTCCTGCGGGGGCTTGTTGTAGTACGGAGTCACGGCGAGCAGGCCGTGTGCGCCGGAGCGTTCGGCGGTGCGGGCCAGCTCGATGCTGTGGCGGGTGTCGTTGGTGCCGATCCCGGCGACGACATGCGCCCGGTCTCCTACCGCTTCCAGTACAGCCCGTACGAGCTGGTCTTTCTCCGCGTCGCTGGTGGTCGGCGACTCACCGGTGGTGCCGTTGATGATCAGGCCGTCGTTGCCTGCGTCCACCAGATGGGCGGCCAGTAGCTGCGCGCCGGCGAGGTCGAGTGCACCGTCAGCCGTGAAGGGCGTGACCATAGCGGTGAGGACCCGCCCGAAGGGGGTCTGCGGAGTGGAGGTCGGAGCCATGGGTAACACGCTACTCGCTGCTCAGCGCGTGGTCCCCCCTCGGGGGATGTGTGCGGACCTGACAAGTGAGGAGCCCGGCACTGCCTGCTCGGGGGTTCAAGCAGTGCCGGGTCCGTTTGATCAGCCTAGATGAACTTCACGAAACGCCGCAATACGGACACTTCGCGGTGCTGACCGTACATCTGTGCCCTATGGGGCGACGCGGCCGTTGCCATTGAAGGCCGCGTACGTGAGCGGCATCAGCCGAGCCCAGTGCTGTTCCATCTTCTCGCCGACCATCTCGATCTCGCGCTGCGGGAACGACGGAACGGTCGCCTCCGGGTGCTGGGTGCGCAGCCCGAGGAAGTGCATCAGCGAGCGGGCATTGCACGTCGCGTACATCGAGGAGTAGAGCCCGACCGGCAGAACGGCGCGGGCGACCTCGCGGGCGACACCCTCGGCCAGCATCTGCTGGTACGCAACGTACGCCTGGGCGTACGACGCCTCCATGGTCTCGGTCACGACCTGCTGCTGCTTGTCGGTGCCCTCGACGAAGACGTACTTGCCGGGGCGGCCCTCCTGGACCAGCTTGCGGTCCTGCCCGGGGACGTAGAAGACGGGCTCCAGCTCCCTGTAGCGGCCCGATTCCTCGTTGTACGACCAGCCGACGCGGTGCCGCATGAACTCGCGGAAGACGAAGATCGGGGCGCTGATGAAGAAGGTCATCGAGTTGTGCTCGAAGGGACTGCCGTGGCGGTCCCGCATCAGGTAGTTGATCAGACCCTTGGAGCGCTCCGGGTCCTTCGAGAGCTCCTCGAGGGACTGCTCGCCCGCGGTGGAGACACGCGCGGCCCACAGCACGTCGGAGTCGCCGGCGGTGTGCTTCACCAGCTCGACCGTGACTTCGCTGCGGAAGCTCGGCTGGATCTCGGCGGAGGTGTCGGGCACCTGGGGTCCTTCCGGTTGAACAGTTCGGCGGCGCCCACCTTAGACAACTCGATGAGTATTCCGGCGAATCAGGGCACCGAATGACGGCTCGACTCGTCTGTACCAGTAACAGCATCCCGCCACAAGATTCCAAGGAGAGTGCACTGATGCCCCTCCCCCAGCTGCCGCTGGGTGGTGCCCCCACTCGAGAGAACGTTCCGTTCGCTTTCGTGGCCGAGGCCGACCGCTTCCGAAGTAACGTCACTCCGCCGCCCCGCGAACGGCCCGGCGTATCCGAGCTCATGGGCCGTACGCTGGTCGGGCTGACCATTGTCGCCGGACTGGTCGGCTCTCTGTTGTTCGGGCTTCCCGCGCTGGAATCCGGCGAGGCTTCCGGGCATGCGCAACAGTCCGAGGCTGCCGAAGGGCGCTGACGCTCCCTCATAGTCCTAACGGGCGTGGGGGCACCCCCATGGCCCCCCGGGGGTGGTCGGGCCGCAGCCTCCTCGGTAGCCTCACCGGGCACAGCCCAATCGAGTGTGCTGGTGAGTGAGGATCAGTCGTGCCCCTGCCCTTTCTGACGGCCGACCGTGCTTTTGGCACGACCGCTGACGATGTCGCGCTGCCCTTCGACGATCACGACCGCTGGCGGCGTCCGTACCGTCCTGGCCCGTGGCGGGTGGCAGCGGCGGCTCTGCTGTTGCTGCTCGCGTCGTTCGTTCTGCTCGCGGCGATGATCATCGCCTTCGCGGGAGCGCTCCCGGGCGCCGGTGCGTGCATGGGCCTCGGCCTTGCGCTCATCTTTGCCGCGCTCCGGCTGCTGCGGATGGGCGTCTGGGTCAGCCGCCACGGACTGCGGCGGGTGGGTTTCTTCTTGACCACCACCCTGCCCTGGGACCGCGCGCCGGAGGTACGCACCGTGCAGCAGCCGGTGCGCTGGCTCGGGCTGCCGCGCACTGTCCAGGGGCAGGCGCTCGTTCTCCTGCGCCCCGGCGGCGACCCGATGCATCTGCTCACCGACCACAATGCGGACTTCCTGTCGCGCGCCGAGGCCTTCGACCGGGCCGCCGACACCGTCGAGGCGTGGGGCTCGGAGTACCGGGCGGTCTGATCCGGCTCGCACACGGCGCGGGACACGTCCTGCGGTCAGGTCCTAGGCCGGGACGGTCCGGCCTTCGTGGAGTGCGATCGCGCGCTGCATCGCCTTGCGGGCGCGCGGGGTGTCACGGGCGTCGTGGTACGCGACGGCGAGCCGGAACCAGCAGCGCCAGTCGTCCGGTGAATCCTCGGTCTCCGCACGGCGCTTGGCGAAGACGGCGTCCGCGGAGTCACGGTCGATACGGCCACCGGGTGTGCGTACCAGTTCGTCGACCGGCAGTCCGCCCTCGGCCTCCAGCTCCGCCGCCAGCCGATTGGCCTTGCCGACGAACTGGGTGTTCTTCCAGAGGAACCAGATGCCGATCACCGGCAGGATCAGCACCGCGACACCGAAGGTGACGGTGAGCAGGGTGCCTTGCTGGATCAGCAGGACGCCACGGCTGCCGACCAGGACGAAGTAGACGACGAGGACGGCTGCCGTGACCAAGTACGTGATCTTTGCGCGCAGTTGGGAGGTCACGGTCAGCCCAGGTCGAGGAAGTGTTCCAG
>DATMEI010000278.1:0-8705 GCA_035556995.1 Streptomyces sp. | reverse complement strand
CGCCTCCTCCCGGCGCCTGCGTGAGCGGCTGCTCTCGCTGAACTCACGGGCCCTGCGCTCGGCTGCGGCCTGGTGGCGCATTTCGGCGATACGCAGGAGTGCGGCCTCGTGGCTGTAGATCATCTCTGGCTCCCCGATGGTGGATCGAACGGCCGGCTGAACGGCCCTTCTTCGTGCCTCCACCCTCGTCTGCCAGGGGGGTCCGCCACATCGGGCAACTGCCCGGTCTTGCCTGCGCCCGGAGCCTTAGGCCCGGGCAGGGAGTCCTCAGCCGCGCTCCGGGGGGCCTTAGACGCCCTGCCGGTCATGCCGTATGACGACAGCCGTCAGGAAAGCCGCAAGTCGATCCAGGGGATGGTCTCTCCGGGCAACAGGTAGCGCTCTGTCTCGACGAACCCGTGCTTCTCCGCGAACCGCAGACCGTCCTCGTTGCAGGACAGGACGACGGTCTCGATCACCTCGGCACCGAGCGCCCGCGCCCGGCTGAGTCCGCGTGCGTAGAGTGCCTCGCCGAGCCCCTTCCCGCGGTGAGCGGAGAGAACGCGGGCGATGACTGTGGCCGTCGAGGTGTTGTCCGTCGGCGGGCGTACGGTGCTGCAGCCCACGAGGACGTCACCGAGGTATGCGACCGCAAGGTGGTGGCGCCGGGCCCGTTCCCGTACCTCGTCCAGAGACAGGATGTGGGTGGGGATGATCGCGTTGTGGACGTGCTGCCAGTCTTCGAACCCGGCGTCGCCGTCCAGCTGTTCGATGCGTAGGTCGGACATCGCAGAAGGAAACTCGAGCACGCACCGGGGAGCAACTCGTTTACGCGGGCGCTCCGAGGTAGCGCAGATACCGGCCCGTGAGCCGGACGCCGGTCACCGAGGTGACCGGCGTCCGGCTCCGGGTCCGGTTCCGGCGTCAGGAAGGCTGGCCGGGAACCTTGGGCGGGCCGGCGAACAGGTCGAAGTACATGCCGCCCGCGACGAGGAGGCCGATCGCGCCGAGGATGAGGCCGCCCAGCGCGACTGCCTTCACCCAGGAACGGGTGTCGGCACGCTTGGCGACCAGGGCGAGAAGTACGCCGCCGACGACGACGGCGAGCAGCGCGAAGACCCCGTTGAGGAGGGCTGACGCGTGCCAGGGGGCGCCGTAGAGGGCGCTGATCTGGTCACCGCCGCCACCGCCGCCGCTCGGCGGCTGGGCGCTGGCCTCGATCTGGCCGATCATCTGCTTGCGCTCACGCAGCATCTCGCTGAGCGAGGTGCCCGTCAGCGAGCACAGCCCGAGGCCGGCGCTGACGACGGCTGCCGCACCGGCTCCGAAGCCACCGCCGAGCACTCCGGTGCCACGGCTGGTTTCTATGTCGAGTTCGTCGTCTGCGGCGTCGGGGTGGTTGTCCTGGGCCTCTACGACGTCCTGGGGCTCGGTCGTCCCCGCGCCGGTGTCCTTTTCGCGCTCGGTCTCCGGCGCGGCACCGGTCTCTTCGGTCTTGTCAGTCTTCGTTGTCTCGGTAGCCATGGGGCGCCACCGTAGGGGCCGTTTCTGAGAGTCCGATGAGAGCTCCCCCACGCGGCGACGGCAGGGTTGCGGCGGCACCGGCAGCGGCCGGTACCGGGGCCTCTGCCGGCACTGTTCCGAGGGCTGGTTCCGGCACGGTTTCGGGCACTGTTTCCGGCACGGTTTCGGGCACGGTTTCCGGCTCGATGCTCAGGCGCGGCAGCCGCCGTTCCAGCCATGCCGGGAGCCACCAGTTGGCACCGCCGAGCAGATGCATCAGGGCGGGGACGAGCAGCGTACGGAGGACGAAGGCGTCCAGCGCCACGGCCGCCGCGAGCCCGATGCCGAACATCGCGATGATCCGGTCGCCGCTGAGCACGAACGCCCCGAAGACCGCAATCATGATCACGGCGGCCGAGTTGATCACCCGGCCCGTCTCGGCGAGCCCGACGCGTACGGCTCTGCGGTTGTCGCCCGTCAGGCGCCACTCCTCGTACATCCGGCTGACCAGGAAGACCTGGTAGTCCATCGACAGCCCGAAGAGAACCGCGACCATGATCACGGGCAGGAAGGGCTCGATGGGCCCCGGCCCGCCGAGGCCCATCAGGCTGCTGCCCCATCCCCACTGGAAGACCGCGACGACGACTCCGAAGGCGGCGGCGACCGCGAGTACGTTCATCAGCGCCGCCTTCAGCGGAATCCCGATGCTGCGGAAGGCGACCAGCAGCAGCGCGCACCCGAGAGACACCACGATGCCCACGAAGAGCGGGAGCTTGCCGAGGATCACGTCGGCGAAGTCGTCGTAGGCGGCGGTCACACCCCCGACCCGTACCTCCAGCGCGGTCGATCCGGTGGATTCGGGCAGTACGTCCGTGCGCAGGCGCTCCACGAGCTGCGAGGTCTCCGCCGCCTGCGGGGCGCTGTCCGGGATGACGGTGATCACGCCGGTGCTGTTGCCGCCGTTCAGTTCACTTCCCGAGACGCGGGCGACACCCTCGACGTGGCGCAGCTTCTCCGGCAGCTCCTGGAAGGCGAGCTTGTCGGCGGCGCCGTCGATCTCGGCGACCAGGGTCAGCGGCCCGTTGGATCCGGGCCCGAAACCGTCCGCCATCGTGTCGTACGCCTGCCGGGTGGTGGCCGTCGCCGGGTTGTTGCCCTGGTCGGAGGTGCCCAGCTGCAGCCCGAACATCGGCACGGCCAGCACCACCATCACCGCGGCGGCGAAGCCGCCCAGCAGCCGGGGGTGCCGCGCCACGAAGGCAGACCAGCGCGCTGCCGCACCGGCACGGGCGGCCGGAGCTTTTCCTCCCGAGGCTTCCGCCCCATCGGCCTGCTCCTCGGCGTCCAGCAGGTCCACGGATACCTCGGGGCCTCTCTCCGCCAGCCGCTTCCGCTCGCGTCTGCTCAGCGCCCGCATGCCGATCATGCCGAGCAGCGCCGGTACGAGGGTCACGGAAGCCAGCACCGCGAGCACGACGGTCAGCGAGGCGGCGACGGCGACACCGTTGAGGAAGCTGAGCTGCAGCACGAGCATGCCCAGCAGGGCGATGCACACGGTGACTCCGGCGAAGACGACTGCGCGTCCGGCCGACGCGATGGCCCGCTGTGCGGCCTCCGCGACGGGCAGTCCCTCCTTCAGACCGCGGCGGTGCCGCGTGACGATGAAGAGGGCGTAGTCGATGCCGACACCGAGCCCGATCAGGGTTCCCAGCATCGGCGCGAAGTCGGCGACCGTCATCACATGGCTGAGCAGCCCGATTCCGAATGTGGCCGTGCCGACGCTCACCAGGGCGGTCACCAGGGGCAGCAGCATGGCGGCGAAGGAACCGAAAGCGAGAAGCAGCACGACGGCCGCGACGGCGATGCCGACGGCCTCGCTCAGGTGTCCGCCCTCTTCTTCCGTGAGGGCGATTCCCGGTCCGCCGAGTTCGACGTCCAGTCCCTGCACGTCATCACCGGCGCGCTGTGCGGTGTCGATGACGGCCTGTACGTCCTTCTTCTCCAGCTCCTCGACGGGGGTGTCGAAGGTGACCGTGGCGTAGGCGATGTTGCCGTCCGGGCTGATGCGTTCGGTGTTCTCGTCCTGACCGGCCTCGGCCGCGCCGCCGTACGGGCTGCTGACCGCGCCGATACCCGGCAGGGCAGCGATGTCCTTCAGGGCCCGGTCCATCCGCTTCTCGACTCCGGCGTCCCGGACGCTGTCGGTGCCGGCATCCGTGTCCGCGCCCGTACCCGTCTTCCAGACGATGGTGTCGCTGTCGCCTGCGCGGTCGGGGAAACCCTCGCTGAGCAGAGTGTGGGCGCGTCCCGCCTCGGTGCCGGGGACGTCGTAGTTGTTCGAGTAGCCCGAGCCGGTCAGCAACGCGGACGTGCCCACGCCCACCAGAACCGCGCACCAGAGCAGAACGACAGCGAGACGACGGCGCAGGCACCAGCGGGCGAGAGCCGTCATATGTCTTTCGACCTTTCCCGGTGACAGGGGCGGTGGCGGTCTCCCGGGCCCGGTCATTCCTGCGACCCACAGCGGAGTCGGGAGGAGGCAGTCGTGATGCCGTCGTTATATTCCGCTCTGGCAGCGTGACATTCGATGAAGATCGTTAGCCACCTTTGTGTTCATGGCCACAAAAGCGGCAGCACTCTGGCGTACTGGCAGGTCACCGGCTCCACCGCCAGGACGAACCATTGGAAGCCCGAAATCAGCCCCTAAAATTGGAGAAACGGCAGTACTCGTTGCGGGAGGAGCCATGACATTCGTACAGCTCATCGACTGCAAGACCAGCAGGTACGACGAATTGAACCGGCTCATGGACACCTGGGCCGACGCCACGCAGGGCAGGCGGACGGCGACCCACGCGGTCGTGGGGCGGGACCGGTCGGAGGCTGACCATCTGGTCGAGATCGTCGAGTTCCCCTCGTACGAGGAGGCGATGAAGAACTCCGCCCTCCCGGAGACCACCCGGATCTTCGAGGAACTGGTCGCGCTCTGCGACGAGGCGCCTTCCTTCACGGACCTGGACGTGGTGCGGGACGAGCAGCTCAACAAGGCGGCGGCAAGGCGCTGCTTCGAGGAGCTCATCGGCAGGGACGACCCCGAAGGCTTCAACGAGGTGTTCGCGGCGGGGTACCGGCACCACGACGTCGCCAACAAGGAGGCCGACATCCACGGCCCCGACGGCGTCCGCGAGGAGGCACTCGGTTACCGCAAGGCCTTTCCGGACTTCGAGTTCACCATCGAGGACCAAGTGGCCGAAGGTGACTGCGTGGTGACGCGGTGGAGCTGGACGGGCACCAACACCGGAGAGATGCGGGGCATGCCGCCCTCCGGCAACAAGGTCGAGATGGTCGGCACCACGACCTTCCGGTTCGAGGACGGCAAGATCAAGGAAGGCTGGTGGCACTGGGACGTGCTCGCCATGCTGAGCCGGATCGGCGCGGTCGTGATGCCGGCGTAGTCCCCGCGTTCATCAGGCGCCGTGCCCGCCTTCCCGCGTTGCCATGCGGAGGGCCGGCCCGGAAGCACCGAAGGGGCGGCCGTCATGGCCGCCCCTTCGTACGCGTACAGGTGAGTGAGCCGGGCGGATCAGCCCTCGACGCCCAGCTTCTCCAGGATCAGCTCGCGCACGCGCGCCGCGTCCGCCTGACCGCGGGTGGCCTTCATGACCGCACCCACCAGAGCACCGGCTGCCTGCACCTTGCCGCCGCGGATCTTCTCGGCGATGGCGGCGTTGCCCGCGATCGCCTCGTCGACGGCCGCACCGAGTGCGCCCTCGTCCGAGACGACCTTCAGACCGCGCTTCTCGACGACCTCGTCCGGCGAACCCTCGCCGTCGAGCACGCCCTCGATGGCCTGCCGCGCCAGCTTGTCGTTGAGCGAGCCCTCCTGGACCAGCTCGCAGACACGGGCGACCTCCGCCGGGCCGATGGGCAGATCGGCCAGGTCGGTGCCCGTCTCGTTGGCGCGGCGGGCCAGTTCGCCCATCCACCACTTGCGGGCCTGGTCGGCGGGCGCACCCGCGTCGACCGTGGCGACGATGAGGCCGACAGCGCCCGCGTTGAGCACGGACTGCATCTCGTGCTGCGAGATGCCCCACTCCTCGCGCAGCCGGTTGCGGCGCAGACGCGGCAACTCGGGCAGCCCCGCGCGCAGTTCCTCGACCCATTCGCGCGAGGGCGCCACGGGCACCAGATCCGGCTCGGGGAAGTAGCGGTAGTCCTCCGCCTCTTCCTTGACGCGCCCGGAGGTGGTGGAGCCGTTCTCCTCGTGGAAGTGCCGCGTCTCCTGGATGATCGTCTCGCCCGCGTCGAGCACGGCCGCGTGGCGCTGCACCTCGAACCGGGCGGCGCGCTCCACGCTGCGCAGCGAGTTGACGTTCTTCGTCTCGCTGCGCGTACCGAAGGCTTCCCGGCCGTGAGGACGCAGCGACAGGTTGACGTCGCAGCGCATCTGGCCCATCTCCATGCGGGCCTCGGAGACGCCCAACGCCTTGATGAGCTCCCGCAGTTCGGCGACGTACGCCTTCGCGACCTCCGGCGCACGCTCTCCCGCGCCCTCGATCGGCTTGGTGACGATCTCGATCAGCGGGATGCCGGCCCTGTTGTAGTCCAGCAGCGAGTGCGAGGCACCGTGGATGCGGCCGGTCGCGCCGCCGATGTGCGTCGACTTGCCGGTGTCCTCCTCCATGTGCGCGCGCTCGATGTCGACGCGGAAGATCTCGCCGTCCTCAAGCTGTACGTCGAGATAGCCGTCGAAGGCGATGGGCTCGTCGTACTGAGAGGTCTGGAAGTTCTTCGGCATGTCCGGATAGAAGTAGTTCTTCCGGGCGAAGCGACACCACTCCGCGATGCGGCAGTTGAGCGCGAGGCCGATACGGATGGCCGACTCGACGCCGCTCTCGTTGACCACCGGCAGCGCGCCGGGCAGCCCGAGACAGGTCGGGCAGGTCTGGCTGTTGGCGCCCGAGCCGAGCGTGGTCGAACAGCCGCAGAACATCTTGGTACGGGTACCGAGCTCGACGTGGACCTCGAGGCCCATGACGGGGTCGTAGGCCGCCAACGCGTCCTCGTACGGCACCAGTTCAGTGACGGTCACGGAAATTGCCTCTCAGTCGTCCCCGAGGACATCGTCGATGTCGAGCCGTCGCAGCTCACGTACGAGCAGTGCGACACCCGTGACGATGCCTGCCGCCGACACGGCCACGTCGAGCAGCTGAAGCGTGTCGCCCTCACGACGGGCCTCCTTGCCGCGCTTGATGGTGCTGACCGCTCCGAACAGAGAGCCCGCGATGGACACGTACATGCCGATCCTGGATTTCTTCATGCCCTTGGCCTTCTGCAGCTTTCCACTCACAGCGACGGTGCCTCCTCAAGCAGCGGGTGACCCCAACGTGCCTGGTGAGCGGCTTCGAGAGCCGCACCGACACGATAGAGACGGTCATCGGCCATGGCCGGAGCGATGATCTGCAGCCCCACCGGGAGGCCGTCCTCCTCGGCCAGGCCGCACGGTACGGACATGGCGGCGTTGCCGGCCAGGTTGGCCGGGATGGTGCACAGGTCGGCCAGGTACATGGCCATCGGGTCGTCGGCGCGCTCGCCGATCGGGAAGGCCGTCGTCGGGGTGGTGGGCGAGACCAGCACGTCCACCTGCCCGAAGGCACGCTCGAAGTCGCGGGTGATGAGCGTACGGACCTTCTGCGCCGAGCCGTAGTACGCGTCGTAGTAGCCGGAGCTGAGCGCGTACGTGCCGAGCATGACCCGGCGCTTGACCTCGTCGCCGAAGCCCGCCTCCCTGGTCAGGGCGGTGACTTCCTCGGCGGCGTGCGTACCGTCGTCGCCCACCCGCAGGCCGTAGCGCATGGCGTCGAAGCGGGCGAGGTTGGAGGAGCACTCGGAGGGTGCGATCAGGTAGTAGGCGGCCAGCGCCTTCGTGAACGACGGGCAGGAGACCTCGACGACCTCGGCGCCCAGCTCACGCAGCAACTCGACCGTCTCGTCGACGCGCTGGAGCACGCCCGCCTGGTACCCCTCGCCGCGGAACTCCGTGACGACGCCGACCCGCAGGCCCGACACGTCGCCGTTGCGAGCGGCTGCGACGACGTCCGGGACGGGCTGGTCGATGGAGGTGGAGTCCATCTCGTCGTGCCCCGCGATCACCGAGTGCAGGAGCGCGGCGTCCAGGACCGTACGGGCGCAGGGCCCGCCCTGGTCGAGGGAGGAGGAGAAGGCGACCATGCCGTAGCGCGACACCCCGCCGTAGGTCGGCTTGACGCCCACGGTGCCGGTGAGGGCGGCGGGCTGGCGGATGGAGCCGCCGGTGTCGGTGCCGATGGCGAGCGGCGCCTCGTAGGCGGCGAGCGCCGCGGCGGAGCCGCCGCCGGAGCCGCCCGGGATGCGGGTGAGATCCCAGGGGTTGCCCGTGGGACCGTACGCGCTGTTCTCGGTGGAGGACCCCATGGCGAACTCGTCCATGTTGGTCTTGCCGAGGATGACGACGTCCGCTTCCTTGAGCTTCCGAGTCACCGTCGCGTCGTACGGCGGGATCCAGCCCTCGAGGATCTTGGAGCCGACGGTGGTGGGGACGCCCTCGGTGGTGAAGATGTCCTTCAGGGCGAGCGGTACACCGGCCAGCGGTCCCAGCTTCTCGCCCCGGGCCCGCTTCTCGTCGACCCGTCGTGCCGTGGCGAGGGCGCCCTCGCGGTCGACGTGGAGGAAGGCGTTGACCTTCTCGTCCACCGCCTCGATCCGGGCGAGATGTGCCTCGGTGACCTCGACGGAGGTGACCTCACCGCTCGCGATCTTCTCGGCGGTTTCCGCCGCCGTCAGTCTGATCAGGTCGGTCATCACACTCAGTCCTCTCCCAAGATCTGCGGCACCTTGAATCGCTGCTGCTCCTGGGCGGGGGCGCCGGACAGCGCCTGTTCCACGGTCAGGCCGGGGCGGACGACGTCCGCGCGCATGATGTTCGTGAGCGGCAGCGGGTGGGAGGTCGGCGGTACGTCCTCGTCGGCGACATCGGAGACGGCCGCGACCGCTCCGATGATGTCGTCGAGCTGACCGGCGAAGTGCTCTAGCTCTTCGCCCTTCAGCTCCAGACGCGCCAGCCGAGCGAGGTGGGCAACCTCCTCGCGCGAGATGCCAGGCATGCAGCGTTCCTCTGGGGGTGAGTGTCGGATGTTCCGGTGCAATCCTATGGCTCCGGCGTCCCCGACCGCGAAGTGCGTGCTTCC
>DATMEI010000277.1:0-2958 GCA_035556995.1 Streptomyces sp. | reverse complement strand
GCAGAAGCGTGGACGCTGGCGGCCGTGACCGCCGGGTCCGCGCTGACGACGGCCTACACGCTGCGCTTCCTCTGGGGGGCCTTCGCCACGAAGCGGGCCGGGGCACACGTACCCGACGCGGGCGAGGGGGATTCGAGGGTGGCGAAGCAGCCTTCCCCTCTTGCGACGCCGCTGCGCGGCGCCAGCGGCCCGTTCCTCCTCGCGCCGACAGCTGTCTGCTCGCTCGCGGGACTCGTCCTGGGGCCCGCGGTCTTCGGCCTCGACCAGCTGCTGTCCCGTTACGCCGACGAATTCCCCGCTCCGGAGAGCGACTTGCAACTCGCCCTGTGGCACGGATTCGGGGCCGCACTCGGGCTGTCCGCCCTCACATGGCTCGCGGGCGTGCTGCTCTTCCTCGCCATGCGTCCCCTCGGCCGGCTGGCGGAGCGGCTGTCGGTGGTGGAAGGGGCGCAGGTGTTCGCCCGCTCGCTGTGGTCCCTGGAGCGGGCCTCCCTGGAGGTCACCGGCGCAGTGCAGAGAGGCTCGCTGCCCATCTACCTCGGCACGCTTCTGGCCTTTCTGATCGTGGCGCAGAGCATCGCGATGATCCTCGACCCGCCGTGGCGGCACGTCGGCCAGGTGCGCTGGTTCGACTCCCTGCCGCAGTTCGGTGTCGTCGTGATCATCTGCGTGGTCGCCGTCCTGTGCCTGGTCTCCCGCCAGCGGATGAAGGCCGTCGTGCTGGCCGGAGTCACCGGATACGGCACGGCGGTGCTGTACGTACTGCACGGTGCGCCGGACCTGGCGCTGACACAGTTCGCTGTGGAGACGGTCTCCCTGGTGGTGTTCGTGCTCGTCCTGCGGCGGCTGCCGGCGCGCTTCCCCAGCCAGCGGCGCACCAGCACGCCGCGGCGCATCACACAGACGGTGACCGGACTCGCCGCCGGAGGCTTCACCGCGGTGCTGACCTACGTGGCCGGAGCCGCCCGTATGGACATCCCGGCAGGGCCTCAGCTGGCCGAGGCCACCGCGGACCACCGGCTGAAGAACATCGTCTCCACCACCCTGGTGGACCTGCGTTCCTGGGACACCATGGGTGAGTCGGCAGTCCTCGGAGTCGCTGCCGTCGGCGTGACCAGCCTCGTCTATCTGCGCCGCCGCCCGGGCAGCGCGGTCCTGTCCGAGGCGCCGGCACCGGGACCGGCACCGGAACCGGCTTCCGGACGCGGCGGCGAACCGTCACGGACAGGCGGCAGCAGCGGTTCGGGCGGGAGCGGGGCGGGCCGCGCAGAGTCCGTACTGGGCGGGGGCACCACCGGACGTCCACGGGCGGTCGGCGCCATTCCCCGGCGTACCTGGCTCACAGCCAGCGGCACCCTCGACCCCGAACGCCGTTCGGTGATCTTCGAGGTCGTGGCACGGCTGGTCTTCCACCCCATCATCGTGCTCTCCCTGTATCTGCTGTTCTGCGCGGAGAACCTGCCCGGCGGCGGCTTCACCGCGGGACTCGTCGCGGGGCTGGCGCTGGCGGTGCGCTACCTCGCCGGTGGGCGCCACGAACTCGCCGCGGCAGCACCCGTCGACGCCGGTTTCCTGCTCGGCCTCGGCCTGCTGACGATGACCGGCACCGGCGTCGTGGGGCTCGTGGCGAAGGGCGCGGTACTTCAATCGGGGACGTACTACGGGAAGTTGCCGCTCATCGGGGACTTCCATGCCGCGACGCCGGTGCTCTTCGACACCGGCGTCTACCTGCTCGTACTGGGCGTCGTGCTGGACGTGCTGCGCAGCCTGGGCTCCGGCATCGACCGGCGGGTGGAGCGGGACATGCGCGACGACTCAGGCGGAGGGCCCCGCGCCGGCTCCGGCTCCGGCTCCGGTTCGGGCTGGGGCACGGGCGCCGGCAGCCGCAGCGGTACGGACCGTGGCCCTCGCCCGGGCGGGGAGGCCCGCCCATGAACGAGACGCTCTCGCTGGTGATCGCGGGTGGCGCCCTTGTCGCTGCGGGCACGATTCTGCTGCTGAGCCGCCCCCTCACCCGGATCGTCCTCGGCGCGGTCGTCCTCGGCAACGGCGTCAATCTCCTGCTGCTGGCCACCTCCGGTGCCGCAGGCCGCGCACCGCTGCTCTACCCCGCCACGCAGGGAAGGCACATGCCGGACCCCCTGCCACAGGCGTTCGTACTGACGGCGATCGTCATCAGCCTCGCGCTGACCGCGTTCCTTTCCACCCTTGCCTACCGGGCGTGGCAGCTGTCCGGCACGGACGACGTCCAGGACGACGTGGAGGACGTCCGCGTCGCACAGCGTGCCGACTACGCCGAGGAACGCGACCGGCTGCGGACCGCCTACCGCGAGCAGCGCGCCAGGCACCGAGACCACGCCGGCCCCGAGGAAGAGCAACAGGCGGGCGGGGAAGGCATCTTGAAGCATCTGCGGCGCGACCGCGCCCAGTACCGCGAGGCACGGCGCAGAGCGCGCGCCGAAATGCGGGCCGACCGTGTCCGGGGAGCACACGCCGAGGTGGGCACGGACGAGGACGACCAGTGGGAGACGATCCTGGGGGCGGACCGTTGATCGCCGCAGTCCCACCGGAAGCCGCGTCCACGGCCTCGGCGCTGGTGCCGCTCCCGGTGATCCTTCCGCTGCTCGCCGCCGGGCTGAAGCTCGCCATCGGCGTACGGCTGCAGCGCACCCAGCGGGTCATCAGTACCGTCGTCCTCGCCGTCGTCCTGGCTGTGGCACTGCTGTTGCTCATCGACGCCGACAGCCACGGTCCGCAGGTCATGTACGCCGGAGGCTGGCCGCCGCCTGTCGGCATCGTCCTCGTCGCCGACCGGCTCTCCGCGCTGATGCTGGTGATCTCCTCAGCCGTGACGCTGTGCGTGCTGCTCTACTCCATCGGCCAGGGCATGGCGGACAACGACGAGGCCACCCCGCTGTCGGTCTACCACCCCTCCTACCTGGTGCTGGTGGCCGGAGT
>DATMEI010000276.1:0-3740 GCA_035556995.1 Streptomyces sp. | reverse complement strand
TGTGCACGCCTGAACGCGCGGCGACACCTTCGACGTTCAGGCCGTCGTAGCCCTTGTCCGCGATCTCGTCGAGGGTCGCCTGCCGCACGGCATGCCGGGTCCGGGCCGTACGGCCGCCGGGGCGGGCGCTGCGCGAGCTGCCGGTGCCGGTGCCGGCCGTCCCGCCCGTAGCGCCCCTGTCGCCCGTGCTCACGAAGAACTCCGTTGCATCAGCGGTCTCCCTGTGGAACGCTCTCGGCCGAAGCTTTAACGCTACATCGTCGCATTAGAGCTGAGAGCCGGCCCGGGCCGCTCCGATCGACGCGCCGCTCGCCGAACTGCGCGCCATGGAACGGACATTCACCACTCACCGGCACCTCCCCGCGTCTGCACGAAGGAGAGTTGGCGTGACGAAGAGCATCGTCGTCGAGGAGATCCCGGTCCCCGACCGCGACTCCGGCCCGTACGGCATCACGACAGGGCCGGACGGCGCCCTGTGGTTCACCCTTGTGCACACCGGCAGAGTCGGCCGACTGACGCTCCCGGCAAGGGAGTTCACGTCCCATGCGCTGGGTTCGGCCGACTGCGGACCTACGGTCATCACCGCGGGCCCGGACGGCGCCCTCTGGCTCTGCCGCACCCGCGACCACCGCATCGCCCGCATCACCACGGACGGCCACACCGGCGAATTCCCCCTGCCCGTACCGGACTCGGGCCCGTACGGGATCACGGGCGGACCGGACGGCGCCCTGTGGTTCACGGAGACCAACACGAACCGGATCGGACGCATCACCACCACGGGCGAGGTCACCCACTTCCCGGTGCCCGTCCCGGGCGCCTTCCCCTCGGCGATCACACAAGGCCCGGACGGCGCCCTGTGGTTCACCATGAACCAGGCCGACGCGGTCGCCCGTATCACCACGGCGGGTGACATCAAGGTCTTCCCCCTGCCGACGAAGGGCGCCGCCCCAGTCGGCATCGCGGCCGGCATGAGCGGCGACGCGCTGTGGTTCACCGAGATCGGCGGTGGCGCCGTCGGCCGTGTCACCACCTCGGGCGAGATCACCGAATTCCCGCTCCCCGACCCGGACTCGCGTCCGCACGCGGTCACGGTCGATGCGTCCGGTGCCTGCTGGTTCACCGAATGGGGTGCCAACCGCGTCGGCCGCCTCACCCCGGACGGCACCCTCACGGAATGCGACCTGCCCACCCCGTCCTGCGAACCACACGGCCTGACCCGGGGCCCGGACGGCGCGATCTGGACCGCCCTGGAATCGGGGGCCCTGGCGCGGATCACCGTCGCCGACCAGGACTGACGCCTCCTCCTTGACCCGTCGTCGGCCGACAGCCGAGGCCGGTCGGTCCCGCGTCTGTTCGCGCGGGGAAACCGACCGGCCTCAGGAGGGGACGGGACGGGACCGGCCTCGTCGATCCCGTACATGCACGTCCACTGACGGCTAGAGCTTCAGCAGCCGCTCCGTCGCCTCCTTGTACTGGCGCAGGGCGAGGCGCAGTTCCTCGGTGTCGGCGGCGTGAGCATCCCCCGGGCGCCGGCTCTCCCAGGACTCACGCAACGCGACGCGCCTCTGGGCGAGGGCTTCGGTGAGATGACGGGCCGCCTCCTCGAAGACGTCGTCCGCTTCCTCCACGGCCCCACGAGGCCCGTCCACGAAGCCGCTGACCGCGTGGTGCAGTCGGGCGGTGAGGCGGTCGCGTTCGTCGAGGGCCAGCAGCGGGGCGGCCCCGGCACCGTTCGCATGCCGGCGGTCGGGGGTCTGCCGACGCTCTGCCGTGGTCGGAGGTACGAGCCCGTGGCCCGGGCCCGAACCGGCCGCCGCCGCAGGGTCCGCAGGTGCGCCCGGCGGGACGGGCGGCGTCGCGGGCGGGTTGGCTGACGCCGGGGTGCCGACCCTCGAACCCGGGTCGGCAGCCGGCTTTCCGGGGACGTGACCGGAACCGTGGGCCGTCACAGTGCCTCCCGTCCCTTCGTGCTGCGACGCGGTGAGAACAACGGCCGCCGGGCGGGCCCGTCGTGGGTCAGCGGACGTTCGGTACGCCCCGCACGCCCGCCACCTCCGGCACGTCCGACACCTCCCGCACGCCCCGCGTGCTCCGTCGCCAGCGCGTCGAAGAACGCACGGGCCTGAAGCATGGCCTCCCGCATCTCCTCCGTACCGGCCGGACCGGTCGCGGCCGCGCGCACCCGCCTGTAGCCCTCCACGTGGTGGGCGTGATGCACGGAGAGCGCTTCGACGTGCTCGTCGTGACGCTCCGGCCCGGGGAATCCGCGAGCCTGAGCGAGCCCACCCAGCAACAGCTCCGCCTCGGCGAGCGCCTCCTGCGGCGAGTCGACGAAGCGTTCCTGCGCCGCCGTCCAGCGGGTCACGTACTGCTCCCGTACCTGAGGGGGCAGCGGATGCGGTTCGATGGAGCCGTGGCGGTGCACGCGCTGGGCGAGTTCGTGCTCCGCGGCCTTGGTGTCGCCGTTGTGGCGGAGGAGCACGCGGTCGTACTCGGGCCCGAAGCGGCGCTTGAGGCCGCCGCCGCGGTTCCCTGGGCCGCGCTTGGCGAGGCCGGTGTAGGCCGCGCCGGCAACTACAGCGACAGCGGCCACGATCAGAACAATGATCACAACTGTGGACACGGTTACCTACCCCGAGCTTTCTACTCGTAGCGGATAGTTCGCTTCCGGGTAGCCGTACAGCCGCGACGCAAACCGCCGCGCCGCGAGGGGATGTTCAGCGGGAGCGGCGGGTCGGCGGATCATGGGTGCATGGATGCACAGAGCAACGAGCAAGCCTCACGCGAGCGCTGGACCGCACCGCGCCCCGTGGCCTTCTGGCTGGTGGCTTCGGCATTCGCGGTGACGATGCTGGGGACGACGCTGCCGACCCCGTTGTATGTGCTCTACCAGCGCGAACTGCGCTTCTCCACGCTGATGATCACCCTGATCTATGCCGCGTACGCGGTGGGCGTGCTCGCGGCACTGCTGCTCCTGGGGCGGCTGTCGGACGAAATCGGCCGCCGCCGCGCGCTGTTGCCGGGCCTGGCCGCTTCCATGCTCAGCGCGGTGGTCTTCCTGACCTGGCACGACGACCTCGAACTGCTCTTCGTCGGGCGGGTGTTGTCCGGAGTGTCTGCCGGGATCTTCACCGGTACGGCGACAGCCGCACTGGTCGACCTGGCCGGTGAGCGCGGGACCGAACGCGCCAGCCTCGTCGCCACCGTGGTGAACATGGGCGGGCTGGGCAGCGGACCGCTGCTGGCCGGCGTACTCGCCCAACTCGCCCCCGAACCACTGCGTCTGCCTTACGCGGTCGATCTCGGCCTGCTGATCGTCGTCGGCGCCGGACTGTGGTTCATGCCGGAGCCGGTGAAGGGGGCTGTCCGCCGTCCGCGGCTGCGTGTGACGAGGCCGAGTGTGCCGCCGCAGGTGCGGGGCACGTTCGTGCGGGCGGCGATCGCGGGGTTCGCCGGTTTCGCGGTGCTCGGTCTCTATACGGCGGTCGCACCGTCGTTCCTGGGTTCGGTGCTCGGCATGCACAGCCTCGCGCTCTCCGGCGGTGTGGTCTTCTCCGTCTTCGCCGCCTCGACCCTGGGGCAGATCGTGCTGGTGCCGCGCTTCGGCAAGGTGTCACTGGCTGTGGGCTGCGCAGGGCTCGTCGCCGGTATGGGCCTGCTGACGGCGGGACTTGCCGTCGAGTCCTTCGAACTGCTCGTCACCGCAGGCGTGGTGGCGGGACTGGGCCAGGGAATGAGCT
>DATMEI010000275.1:0-5160 GCA_035556995.1 Streptomyces sp. | reverse complement strand
CGCACCGAGATGGGGGCGTTCGTCGCGGAACGCAGAGCTGCCGGGCTGCGGTTGAACGCCGACCTGGACGGGATCGTGGAACGTCTGCGTCCGGTGTACTCGACTCCCGGGCAGGCGGCTGCCGCGAACTCGCTGCCAGTGCTCACCGAGGAGGTACGGGACGACTTCGCGGACCAGCTCGCGCGCGCCGCGGGTGCGGTGACCGCCGGGCAGGCGTCCGAGCGGACGTGGCTGCGGCTGGCGGAGCGCGCATGCGGAACTCCGTGGGCACAGCTGCAGCATTGGTACGACGAGCGGCGTTCGACGAACGGTGAGCCCGAGGTGCCGGAGCTCGCTGACGCAGCCGGCGACGCAGACCACGAGGCGGGTGCACACGCCATGTCCGGGGCGGCCGGTGCTTCACGCGGCCCGGGTGACGCGCTCCCGCGTGTGTCACGCCCCGGGGTGGCGCATGCCGTACGCACGGTGGTCGAGCAGGCGGCGGCAGGGCTGCCCGAGGCGTGGCACAGGTCCGTACGGGACGCCGCCTGGCGTGGCGCCTCCGGGCTGCCGGAAGCGCTGGATGAAGCCCTGCGTGGCGAGGGCGGGCCGGAAGGCGGGGGCGAGGCTTCGGAGCGCACTGCCGGGGAGGTGGCGAAGGCAGGACGTGCGCGAGCTGCTGAACCCGCGCCGGTGCCCCGTCGTCCGGTCTGGTGGACGCTCGCTCTCGTGGGGCAGTTGCTGCTGCTGGCCCTGCAGGTGCTCGGCGCGGTGTGGGTGCTGGGTACTGCGTTGGGTGCCGGTGTGGGTGAGGAGTGGATGGGAGTCGCGCTGCTGATCGGCGGCGTGCTCGGCGCTTCGCTGCTGGCATGGGGATGCCGCTTCGCAGCCCGCGGTCCCGCGGCGGCGTACGGGCAGCGGGAGGAGTGGCGGCTGAGGCGGCTCGTGGCGGCTTGCGGGCAGGTACGGGTGCTGGAGCCGGTGGCTGCGGAGCTGCTGCGCTACCGGGAGGTGCGGGAGCAGTACGTGATCGTGGCGCGGGACTCGGCTCAGCTGTAGGTGGCGCCGACGGAGGGACAGGACGGAGGGACAGGACGGAGGGACAGGACGGGAGGGCAGGAGGGCGGTTCGCCGCCTCCCGAAGCCCTCCAACCTCCCTCCCGAGTGGCGAAGTTATCCACAACTGTTCAGTACTCCCCAGCTCAGAGCGGCATTTCACGGATCGGTGCAAGCTGGTCCGTGAGCAGCGAGTTCAGCGGCGAGCAAGGGGGGCGCATGAACGAATCACATGTGACGGTCGTGGGGAACGCCGCGACCCAGGTCGACTTCAGGACGTCGGCGTCAGGGCTGCCGGTGGCACGGTTCCGGCTGGCGAGTACGGTTCGGCGCTTCGACCAGAAGGCGGGGAGCTGGACGGATGCCTTCACGAGCTTCTACACCGTCTGGGCCTGGCGGTCGCTCGCGTCCAACGTCGCCTCGTCGGTGACGGTCGGGGAGCCGGTGATCGTGACAGGGCAGATGCGGATCCGGGAGACCGAGCGGGACGGGCGGCAGTTCGTCTCCGCCGAGCTGACGGCGTGGAGCATCGGGCACGACCTCTCGCGCGGCACCTCGGCGTTCGCCCGGGTGGCCATGGCGCGGGCGGGCCTGGTGAACGCACCGGGAACCAACGCGGAGGCTGTGCGGGGCAGTTCGGAGACCCTTCCCGGTGCCACTGCGGAAGCAGGGATTCCAGGTCAGGCGCCCGCGCCGTGATCGTCCCGGTCCGCCGGATTCGCCGATAACGATTCTGGATCAGAACGCTTGCGCGACCGGATCGGTGGGGGAAGGGGTGTGCCTTCTCCTTACGATCCTCCGCATGGCTGACGGGGGTTCAGCGCTTGGCGGCGAGACACGACCGGCCTCGACCACTCGGTCACCGCGGTGACCTTCCACGGTTGTGCCCGTCCGCCCGGAAGGGAAAACATGAGCTTTGTCCGCACCGCCGTGACCGTCATGGGCGGACGCGTGACCGCTCGCACGGGGCGGGCGCTCGCAGTGGCGCTGCTTGCCCCCGTGCTGCTCGCGGCCGGTGTCACGGCCGCCGCCGGTCCAGCTGCGGCCGATGACGAGCCGACACGGCAGGGCGGAGCGACTGCCACGCTGGACGGGCTTCGGACCTACGGCCAGGCCGTCGTCCATGAGGACGGCGAGGAACTGACAACGGGCGCCGGTCTCTTCGAGATGGCCGTCGACGGGGGCGGCACCCTCCAGACGTACGGCACGGACGTCGACAACCCCACTCAGCAGCAGGCGCGTTACGGCGAGACGGACTGGAACAAGACCTCGCTGCACGACAACCGGCACGCCGGGAAGATCCTCTGGATACTCCGGCACTCCTATCCGCAGGTGAACGACCTTCAGGCCCTGGCCAAGTCGTCCAGGTCGGGGAAGCTCTCGCCGCGGACGGCGGCAGCCGGTACGCAGGTGGCCATATGGAGGTACTCGGACGCCGCGGGGGACGTCGAGGTCAACGCGGTCGACCCTGCGGCCGAGAAGCTCGCCGACCATCTGCAGCGGGAGGCGCGGACGACGCGCGAGCCCAGGGCGTCGCTCTCCCTCGACCCGGCTGACGTCTCCGGGGCGGCCGGCGGCCGGCTCGGGCCGGTCACGGTGCGTACCGGCGCACCGAGCGTGGCCCTCGCATCCGGACCGGACTCCGGCTCCGGCTCCGGCTCCCAGGACCTACGGGTCGTGGGCAGGAACGGGAAGCCGGTGACCTCGGCGCGGGACGGTGCGCGGCTCTACCTGGAGGTGCCGGACAAGAACAAGGCCGGTGCGGCCTCGCTGACCGTGCAGGCCGCGACCAAGGTCCCGGTGGGGCGTGCCTTCACCGGTGTCGGCGGGCACGCGAGGAGCCAGACGCAGATACTCGCGGGGTCCAGCCAGTCCACGGTCTCCGCGACTGCGACGGTCAGCTGGGACGAGGACGGGGCGATACCCGCGGTCACGGCGGAGAAGAACTGCCCGAAGGGCGGTGTGAGCGTCACCGTCGCCAACACCGGCAAGCGGCCCTTCAGCTTCCGCCTGGCGGACAGGGACCGGGCGGTGGCAGCGGCGTCCAGCCAGACGATCACTGTGCCGGTGGGGGAGGACCAGGCGTACCGCATCCCCTTCATCGGTCCGCGCGGAGGGAAGAAGGCATTCACCGGTGTGCTGGACTGCGCCACCAAGAGCGTTGCGGCCAGCCACGACGTCAGGGGCATCACACCTCAGTCCGCCACCGTGGGCGGAGACGAGGCCGGTACGGACGATGTGGAGGGCGGCGGGGATCTCGCCGAGACGGGGGCGAGCAGCACCCCGCTGATCTTGGGCATCGCCGTGGGTCTCGTGGTCCTCGGTGCCGTGGCGGTGCTCGCGGTGCGCAGGCGGAAGCCGGACGACGACGATGTGTGACAAGGAGTAACGAGCTGACCGCAGTGCGGTATCCGGGCCCGCACCCGCCCCGTTTCGGGCTTGGGGGTGACGTGCGGCAAGATGGGTTCTGTCTGCCCATGCGGCGCAGCCGCGCTTCGACACCTACTGATTGCCGGACGGTTCCTCTTGGCTGAGTACATCTACACCCTTCGCAAAGCACGCAAGGCGCATGGCGACAAGGTGATCCTCGACGACGTCACCTTGAGCTTCCTGCCGGGCGCGAAGATCGGTGTCGTGGGACCCAACGGCGCCGGCAAGTCGACGGTGCTGAAGATCATGGCCGGGCTCGACCACCCCTCCAACGGCGACGCGATGCTCTCCCCCGGCTACAGCGTCGGCATCCTGCTGCAGGAGCCGCCGCTGGACGAGTCGAAGACCGTGCTGGAGAACGTCGAGGCCGGTGTCGCGGAAACCAAGGGGAAGCTCGACCGGTTCAACGAGATCGCCGAGCAGATGGCGACCGACTACACGGACGAGCTGATGGAGGAGATGGGCAAGCTGCAGGAGCAGCTCGACCACTCCAACGCCTGGGATCTCGAATCACAGCTCGAGCAGGCCATGGACGCCCTGGGCTGCCCTCCCGGCGAATCGCCGGTCACCACGCTCTCCGGCGGTGAGCGGCGCCGGGTCGCGCTCTGCAAGCTCCTGCTGGAGCAGCCCGATCTGCTCCTCCTCGACGAGCCGACCAACCACCTGGACGCCGAGTCCGTGCAGTGGCTGGAGCAGCACCTGGCGAAGTACGCGGGCACCGTCGTCGCCATCACCCACGACAGGTACTTCCTGGACAACGTCGCCGGCTGGATCATGGAGCTGGACCGCGGCCGCGCCATCGGCTACGAGGGCAACTACTCCACGTACCTGGAGAAGAAGCAGTCCCGTCTGAAGGTCGAGGGCCAGAAGGACATCAAGCGCGCGAAGCGCCTCAAGGACGAGCTGGAATGGGTCCGTTCCAGCGCCAAGGCTCGGCAGACCAAGTCCAGGTCGCGACTGACCCGTTACGAGGAGATGGCCGCCGAGGCCGAGAAGACCCGGAAGCTGGACTTCGAGGAGATCCAGATCCCGCCGGGCCCGCGCCTGGGCAACATCGTCGTCGAGGTCGAGCACCTCAGCAAGGCGTTCGGGGACAAGGTCCTCATCGACGACCTGTCCTTCTCCCTGCCCCGCAACGGCATCGTCGGGGTCGTCGGCCCCAACGGCGCGGGCAAGACCACGCTGTTCAAGATGCTGGTCGGCGAGGAGAAGCCGGACGACGGCGAGATCAAGGTCGGCGACACCGTCAAGGTCTCCTACGTCGAGCAGAACCGCAGCGGCATCGACCCCAAGAAGACGCTGTGGGAGGTCGTCTCCGACGGCCTGGACCACATCCAGGTGGGCAACGTGGAGATGCCCTCGCGGGCCTACGTCGCTGCCTTCGGGTTCAAGGGCCCGGACCAGCAGAAGCCGGCCGGCGTGCTGTCCGGTGGTGAGCGCAACCGCCTCAACCTGGCGCTGACCCTCAAGCAGGGCGGCAACCTGCTGCTGCTCGACGAGCCGACCAACGACCTCGACGTCGAGACCCTCGGCAGCCTCGAGAACGCGCTGCTCGAGTTCCCCGGGTGCGCCGTGGTGATCACCCACGACCGGTGGTTCCTCGACCGAGTCGCCACACACATCCTCGCCTACGAGGGTGACTCCAAGTGGTACTGGTTCGAGGGCAACTTCGAGTCGTACGAGAAGAACAAGGTC
>DATMEI010000274.1:0-10710 GCA_035556995.1 Streptomyces sp. | reverse complement strand
GTACGGCCCGGCACCGCCGGATCGTCGACATCCTCAACCGGCAGCCGGTCCGTTCACAGAGCCAGCTCGCCAAGCTTCTCGCCGACGACGGGCTCTCCGTCACGCAGGCCACACTCTCCCGTGACCTGGACGAGCTGGGCGCGGTGAAGATCCGTAACACCGGCGGCGAGCTGATCTACGCCGTGCCGGGTGAGGGCGGCGACCGTACGCCCAAGGCGCCGCTGGGGGAGTCCGCAAGCGAGGCGCGTATGGCGCGTCTCGCCGGTGAACTCCTCATCTCCGCCGAGGCGTCGGCGAATCTCGTGGTGCTGCGCACCCCGCCGGGCGCCGCGCAGTTCCTCGCCTCGGCCATCGACCAGGCAGGCGTGCACGACATCATCGGCACCATCGCCGGCGACGACACGCTTCTGCTCATCAGCCGCGATGCCGATGGCGGGCAGGCGCTGGCGGGTCATCTTCTGAGCCTGGCCCAGAAGGAGCACTAGAGAGGCGTCGGTCCGCAGCACGGGTACGGGCCTCAGCCCACCGGCTCGCGCTGAGCGGGCTCCGGGGGTGCCCTGCGTGTCCGGTGTCCGCCCCGCGATGTCCGCTCCGGCCCGCTCCGGGACGTACGGAGAAACCCACGGCACGTCTCTGACCAGGCGCGTTGACGAAACATACGGTCCAGTGCATACTTATGCCAGTCAGCGTATGCACCGTAAGGAGAACCCCGTGACTGAGCGCGTCGTACTCGCCTACTCCGGCGGCCTTGACACCTCCGTCTGCATCGGCTGGATCGCCGAGGAGACCGGGGCCGAGGTCGTCGCCGTCGCCGTCGATGTCGGCCAGGGCGGCGAGGACCTGGACGTCATCCGCAAGCGTGCCCTTCCCTGCGGTGCCGTCGAGGCCGAAGTCGCGGACGCCAAGGACGAGTTCGCCGACGAGTACTGCCTCCCGGCGATCAAGGCCAACGCGCTCTACATGGACCGCTACCCGCTGGTCTCCGCTCTCTCCCGGCCCACTATCGTCAAGCACCTGGTGGACGCCGCGAAGAAGCACGGCGCGACCACGGTGGCGCACGGCTGCACCGGCAAGGGCAACGACCAGGTGCGGTTCGAGGCCGGAATCTCCTCCCTCGCCCCCGAGCTGAAGTGCATCGCCCCCGTACGGGACTACGCCATGACCCGGGACAAGGCCATCGCCTTCTGCGAAGACAGGGGCCTGCCCATCGCCACGAGCAAGAAGTCCCCGTACTCCATCGACCAGAACGTCTTCGGCCGTGCCGTGGAGACCGGATTCCTCGAGGACATCTGGAACGCCCCCATCGAGGACGTCTACGAGTACACCGAGAACCCCGCCACCCCGCGCGAGGCCGACGAGGTCGTCATCACCTTCGACAAGGGCGTCCCCGTCGCGCTCGACGGCAAGCCGGTGAGCGTCCTGCAGGCCGTCCAGCAGCTCAACGAGCGGGCCGGCGCCCACGGCATCGGCCGGATCGACATGGTCGAGGACCGGCTCGTGGGCATCAAGTCCCGTGAGGTGTACGAGTCCCCGGGCGGCATCGCGCTGATCACCGCGCACCAGGAGCTGGAGAACGTCACCGTCGAGCGTGAACTGGCCCGCTACAAGCGGCAGGTCGAGCAGCGGTGGGCCGAACTCGTCTACGACGGCCTGTGGTTCTCCCCGCTCAAGCGCGCCCTGGACGGCTTCATCGACGAGGCCAACGAGCACGTCAGCGGTGACATCCGGATGACCCTGCACGGCGGACGGGCCGTCGTCACCGGCCGGCGCTCGCAGCAGTCGCTCTACGACTTCAACCTCGCCACCTACGACAGCGGCGACACCTTCGACCAGTCGATGTCCAAGGGCTTCATCGAGCTCTTCGGCATGTCGAGCAAGATCGCCGCGAAGCGGGACCAGGCCCAGTAGTCTGCGGACCCCGGCCCGCCGTCAGACCGTACCCAGGGCCGTACGAGCAACCTTCAGCCGCCTCCCCGCCGCACCCGGCAGGGAGGCGGTGCTAGTGACACGCACCGAGGAGAGCACCGATGCCCAGCAACGAAGCGCCGCAGACCGACGCCGGAGACCAGGACGTACGGCTGTGGGGCGGGCGCTTCGCCGACGGGCCGTCAGCGGCGCTGGAGAAGCTCTCCGCCTCCGTGCACTTCGACTGGCGGCTCGCCCCCTACGACATCGCCGGCTCCCGCGCCCACGCCCGCGTGCTGCACAAGGCCGGACTTCTCACCGCCGAGGAGCTCCAGCAGATGACCGCCGGTCTCGACGTGCTGGAGCGCGACGTCGCCGACGGCAGCTTCACCGGCACCATCGCCGACGAGGACGTGCACACGGCCCTGGAACGCGGTCTGCTGGAGCGGCTGGGGGCGGAGCTGGGCGGCAAGCTGCGCGCCGGGCGGTCACGCAACGACCAGGTGGCCACGCTCTTCCGTATGTACCTGCGTGATCACGCCCGCATCCTCGGCGGACTGCTCGCCGACCTCCAGGAGGCGCTGATCGGCCTCGCCGAGGCCCACCCCGACGTCGCCATGCCGGGCCGCACGCATCTCCAGCACGCTCAGCCGGTGCTCTTCGCCCATCACGTGCTCGCACACGCACAGGCGCTCTCCCGGGACGCGGAGCGGCTGCGCCAGTGGGATGCGCGTACGGCGGTCTCCCCGTACGGCTCCGGCGCGCTCGCCGGATCGTCGCTGGGACTGGACCCGGAGGCGGTCGCCGCAGATCTGGGCTTCGAGCACGGTTCGTCCGCCAACTCGATCGACGGTACGGCCTCGAGGGACTTCGTCGCCGAGTTCGCCTTCATCACGGCCATGACCGGCGTCGACCTGTCGAAGATCGCAGAGGAGGTCATCCTCTGGAACACCAAGGAGTTCTCCTTCATCACGCTGCACGACGCCTTCTCCACGGGGTCGTCGATCATGCCGCAGAAGAAGAACCCGGACATCGCCGAGCTGGCCCGGGGCAAGTCCGGACGCCTGATCGGCAACCTGACCGGGCTGCTCGCCACGCTCAAGGCCCTGCCGCTGGCGTACAACCGTGACCTGCAGGAGGACAAGGAGCCCGTCTTCGACTCCTGCGATCAGCTGGAGATGCTGCTGCCCGCCTTCACCGGCATGATGGCCACCCTCACCGTGCACCGCGAACGCCTGGCGGAGCTGGCCCCGGCGGGTTTCTCGCTCGCGACGGACATCGCCGAGTGGCTGGTCAAGCGGGGTGTCCCGTTCCGGGTGGCGCACGAGGTCGCGGGGGAGTGCGTCAAGGTCTGTGAGAACGAGGGCATCGAGCTGGACGAGCTCACGGACGAGCAGTTCGCCGCGATCTCCCCGCACCTGAGCCCCGAGGTGCGCGGTGTCCTGAACGTACCGGGAGCGCTGGCGGCCCGCGACGCACGCGGCGGGACCGCGCCCTCTGCGGTGGCCACCCAGCTCGGCGAGATCAAGGACGATCTTGCGAACCAGCGTGCTTGGGCCTACGGGCGCCGCTGAGGTGTCCGTACGCGTAGTCGCCATGCGGTGGGGCACCCGAGTGGCCTCCCGACACGAAGTGAGGCGAGACGCGATGATCGGATCTGTGCGTCACCGGCCTGACGAGACGCACCACACCAACCACAACAACGTGGCGGAGCTGGTCAAGCAGGCTTCAGACCAGCTCACGAATGTGGTGCGCAGCGAGATGCGTCTGGCGCAGGCTGAGATGAAGGACAAGGGCAAGCGCGCGGGCTTCGGCGGAGGCATGTTCGGCGGGGCCGCGATCCTCGGGCTGCTGGCTCTGTGGGCCATGGTCTTCGGGGCGATCGCGGGAATCGCCGTTGTACTGCCCGTCTGGGCCGCGTCCCTGATCGTCGCCGGCGGTCTGCTGCTCGTGGCCGGAGTGCTGGCCCTGGCCGGGAAGCAGCAACTCAGTTCTGCGACCCCACCGAAACCTGAGCGGACCATCGACAGCGTCAAGGCGGATGTCGAGGCGATCAAGGAAGGAGCTCACCGATGACGCGCAAGTCCGGCGCGGGCGGCTCCACCGACACCCGTCAGCTGCGGGCGGAGGTGGAGCAGGCGCGCGATCAGCTGGCAGACACGGTCGCCGAGCTGGCCGGGAAGGCGGACGTGAAGGCGCAGGCGCGGGAGATGGCCGCGCACGCCAAGTCCAAAGCCCTGTTCGAGGCGAACGAGGCCAAGGCCCGGGTGCAGCACAAAGCTGAGGAGGCCGCGAACCGCGGCTACACCAAGCCCGGCCCGGTCGTGGCCGCCGTGGGCGGCCTTGGCGTGGCGGCTCTCCTGACGTTCTTGGTGCTGCACAGGCAGCGCGGGAAGAGGTGACCGCGGTGGTCAAACTTCTCTACAAACCCTTCGGCATCCTCTTCGGACTGCTCGGCGGTGTGATCGCGGGTGCGGTCTTCAGCAAGGTCTGGAAGATCGTCGCGCGTCAGGACGACGCACCCGACGCCACCGACGAGGACCGGGAGTGGAAGGAGATCCTGCCCGCCGTGGCACTCAAGGGAGCGATCGCCGGCGTGGTCAAAGCGCTGATCCACCGGGGCGGCGCGACCGGGGTACGCGGCCTGACGGGTACCTGGCCCACCTGAGCACATCCCTCAGTTCGTCGAGTGCGTACGTACTCACTGCGTACGGAGCGCCGACGCCCCCTTGAGGCGGGCCTCGGCGCTCCGCTCTGCTGTCCAGCTCTCCTTGATCTCAGGCTGCCCGGCGGGGGCCGCCCTCCTCCGGCCCGCTCACCGGCCACTTCGCGTAATTCCATACGGTCACCGCGGTCCCGCCGAGCCCCAGCGCGTCGCCGGCCCGCTGGGCGAGGGGGCCGGTGAAGACGACGAGCAGCGTGCTGACGGCGAACAGCACCATCAGCAGCACCACGTTGGCCGTACGGATGAAGGCAGCGACGTAGTTGGACGCTGACCACAGCGCACCCAGCAGGCCCACCACGGCCAGAACACTTCCGGTGCTGCTGCTGCCCTGCAGCCCCTGAACCGCGTTCGTGAGGATGTCGCGTACCGCGCCGGGCGCGAACTTCGAGACGTTGCTGAGGATCTTGTCGATGGAGTCCTTGCCGAGGATGCCGAGGACGGCGACGAGCACCAGCAGCGCCGGGAAGACCGACAACACGGCGTAGTACGTCAGCGCTGCCGCCCGGTCGGTCAGCTCGTCTTCCTTGAACTCCTTGCCGGTGCGGCGCAGGACCGACTTCCACGACCGGCCGCCCAGCTGCGTGGGACTGTCCGCGGCGGCCCTCTCCGTACTGGCGTCCGGTCCTGCGGCGGGTTCCCCGGGCCTGCGGCCGTGGTTCTCGGTACCTGACATATCGTGCCGGGTCACCCCGGTCTGCTGGGCAGCGCCGGGACGACTTCACCCGGCCGGGGCCCGGTGGAGGGTCTCGTCAGGCGGCCTTCGCCTTCGTCGCGTAGATGTCCACGTACTCCTGGCCGGACAGCTGCATGACCTCGCTCATGACCTCGTCTGTGACGGCGCGCAGCACGTAACGGTCGCGGTCCATGCCCTCGTAGCGCGAGAAGTCCAGCGGGTCGCCGAAGCGGACAGCGATGCGCTTGCCGGGCGCGGGCCGGGGGACGCCGTTGCCGCCGGGCTGGAACGCGTCGGTGCCGATCATCGCGAAGGGCACCACGGGTGCGCCGGTCATCAGTGCCAGGCGGGCGATGCCCGTACGTCCGCGGTAGAGCCGGCCGTCGGGGGAGCGGGTGCCCTCCGGGTAGATGCCGAAGATCCTGCCCTCCTCCAGCACGCGCCGGCCCGTCATCAGCGCCGCGACACCGCCGCGGCCTCCGTCCCTGTCGACCGGGATCATTCCGACGCCGGTGAAGAACCACGCCATCAGGCGGCCCTTGAGGCTCTTGCCCTTCACGTATTCGTCCTTGCCGATGAAGAAGACCTGCCGGTCGGTGACCAGCGGCAGCACCATCGAGTCGATGAACGTGAGGTGGTTCCCGGCCAGAATGACCGGACCGGAACCGGGAATCCGGTCGGCCCCTTCCACCTGTGGGCGCAACAGCACTCGCAGCAGCGGGCCGAGTGTTGCCTTGATCAGACGGAAACGGGACAACTGATCCTCCGGTCGACGACGGTGGGGCGCATACCTGCGCAGGTGAGGACGATACTTGCCGCTCCGACCGTGCCGCACACCGGGTTCACCGCACCGATACGCAGAGTTGACGTGTGCCACAGTCATCTCTCCCTTGTTCCGGATCTCTCCGGGCGTCCGAGTGTCATCTGGCCCGTGTTTCCCGCATGTTCGGCCCTAAGCCTCCCCTCCGTCGTGAAGCCGGACCTACGATCAGCCAGTCGTCCGCCCCTGTGCCCGTTGCGTACGCGGGCGGACGGAACAGGATGAGACGAGCTGAGGAGAGCCCATGGGACAGGATCAGCAGCCGGGTCGGAGACTCGTGCTCGGAGCGGCCGTACTGGGCGCCGCAGGCGCAGCGACGGTGGGCACGGGCGGGAGCGCACTCGCGGAGGAGAGGGACGGGGGACGCGGGAAGACGCCGGGGGGCCGGCTGCCGGTGCCTGCTGTGGTGGCACACCGCGGGGCGAGCGGATACCGCCCCGAGCACACCTTCGGTTCCTACCAACTCGCCCTCGACATGGGCGCGGACGTCATCGAGCAGGACCTCGTGCCGACGAAGGACGGGCACCTCGTCTGCCGTCACGAGAACGACATCACCGCGACCACGGACGTCGCCGCCCACCCTGAGTTCGCCGGCCGCAAGACCACCAAGACGGTCGACGGCAAGCCCCTGACAGGCTGGTTCACCGAGGACTTCAGCCTCGCCGAACTGCGCACGCTGCGCGCGAAGGAGCGCATCCCGCAGACGCGGCAGCACAACACCCTCTACGACGGGCGCTGGGAAGTGCCCCTCTTCGAGGACGTCCTGAAGTGGGCGCACAAGGAGGGGAAGCGGCGCGGCCGTCCGGTGTGGCTGCACATCGAGACCAAGCACCCCACCTACTTCCGCAAGCTCGGCCTGGGCCTGGAGCCGAAACTGGCGAAGCTGCTGCGGGCGTACGGGCGGCACCGCGCGGACTCGCCCAACTTCGTGCAGTCCTTCGAGCCCAGCAGCATCCAGCGGCTGAAGAAGCTGGTCGACTGCCCCGGCGTCTGCCTGCTGGACGCGCCCTCCTCCCGGCCGTGGGACTTCGTGGAGGCGGGCGACCCGCGCACCGTCGCCGACCTGGTCAAGCCCGAGGGCCTGAAGTGGATCGCCCGTTTCGCCGACGGCATCGGGCCGGTGGTGGATCTGGTCATCCCGAAGAAGCCCGACGGCAGCCTCGGCGAGCCGACCACGCTGGTACGGGACGCGCACGCGCAGAACCTGGTCCTGCACCCGTACACCATGCGCAACGAGAACACGTTCCTGCCGCTGGACTTCAAGCGCGGCACGGACCCCAACGCCTACGGCGACGCCTTCGGGGCCTTCCGTGCCTACTTCAGCACCGGCATCGACGGCATCTTCAGCGACAACCCGGACACGGCGAAGCTCGCGGCGGCCGAGTTCATCAAGGACTGAGCAGCCGCTACGGCCTGACGGGGTGTGTGCTCCGTCAGGCCGTGCGACGGGCCGGCCACGTGCCGGCACCGTCACCGTGCAGGGCACGGTCACCCGTACAGGGCACCGTCACGCGCAAAAGGGCGACGTCACCCGCTGGGGTGGCGTCGCCCGCGCGCGGCAACCGGGGCGGCACGACTGGGCGTCGCGACCGGCATGAACCCCCACTCCCACCCCGTCCCAGCCCCAGCACTCGCCCCGCGCCTCGTGTCCGCCGGAGCGGCTCCCGTCGGCGAGATGCCCGAACTGCCCGGCCCGCTGCGCCGATTGATCGCCGCCGAAAGCGCCGCCGAGGCGCCCGCGGCGGGCGTCGAGCCGGAGGACCTGCAGCAGGCCGTGTGGCTGCGCTGGCTGGAACGCGTACGCACAAGCAGCGGCACCGTGCCGTCCGCCGGGTGGTTCCGCTCCGCTGTACGGGCGGAGACCCGGCCCGCGCGACGGCGCATCAGCAGGGAGGTGCCCCTTCCGGCCGAGGGCGTCGCCGGTACGGGCGCGGACACGGCACCCTATGTGCCGGCGGAGCCCGCCGTGCTCGCCGCCGAGCGCCGCCGCATCCTCTCGGCTGCCGTCGCGCGGCTTCCCGGGCGCTGCCCTGCCCTGATGCGGGCGCTGTTGTCCCGGGAGGACCTCACCTACCCCGAGATCGCACGCGAGTTGGGAATGTCACAGGGCAGCCTGGGTCCGGTACGTTCCCGATGTCTGGGATGCCTGCGCACAATGCTGACGGCGTCGGATTGCGGCACCTGAACTCGGGGGAATGCTGCGGGCAGCATTCGGCGTCACCAGGGCAGACAGTCCGGACTCGGCACCCTCGTCTTTCCGTGTCCGGGCGCACTCATGACAAGGGGAGGCAGGCGCACATGGGCATGAGCGTGACCATCTCTGCGGCGGTCGAGAACGACGCCGAGCAGATCCTCAAACTCCAGTACCTGTGTTTCCAGAGCGAAGCGGAAGCCAACGGTGACTACGCCATCGCGCCGCTCACCCAGTCCCTGGAGGCGCTGCGGGCCGAAATGGCAGCCGGCTGCGTGCTCGTGGCCCGGCTCGGCGACGAGGTCGTCGGCTCCGTACGGGGCACGGTCGACGCCGACGGCACCGCCCGCATCGACAGGCTCTGCGTCCACCCGCGGCTGCAACGGCACGGCCTGGGCGGCAGGCTGCTGGCGGCCATCGAGGTCCGGCTGGCATCGGACCGGGACGCCAAGCGCTACCACCTCGTCGCCGGCCACCGCAGCGAGGGAAACCTGCGGCTGTACCGCAAGTACGGCTACACGCCGGTGAGCACCGAGCGGGACCGCAAAGTGACGCTCACGGCGATGACGAAGGATGCCGGGGGCACGGCCACCGCTGCGTTCAGCGCCAGCGCCTGACGGGGCAGCGCCTGGGACCCGGGCAAGCCGCCGGTCTCGCTTCGACCAGCCCATCGAGCGGCACTAGCACGCCCCTTGACGACGGATCAGCTGTGGCCGCGCCGCGACCGGCGCAGCCACAGCATCCCGGTCACCGGCAGGATCACCGGGATGAAGAGATAGCCCATGCCGTAGTCGGACCACACCGTCGCATCGGGGAACGCCGACGGCGTGAGCAGCGTCCAGGTGCCCACCGTCAGCACTCCCAGCAGCTCGGCGCAGCAACAGCCGAACGCCGCCCTGCGTGCCCTCTCGCCGCCCCGTACCAGCGAGACGGTGATGAAGGCGTAGACGAGCGCTGCGAGCGCCGAGAGGAGATAGGCCAGCGGTGCCTCGTCGAAACGGGTGCTCAGCTGGACGATCGAGCGGGACGCGGCGCCCACCGTGAAGATGCCGTAGAGCGTCAGCAGGAGCGTGCCGGGGCCGGTGCCGATGCCGCCGCGCCGCTCCCGGGGCGGGCCTGTGTCCGTAGAGGGAGCTGGTTCAGCCACCGTTTCCGCCTCCCCAGATGTCGTGCAGCCGTGCCTGGAGCACCGCCAGCACCACGGCGCCGGCGACCACCGTGAGCGAGCCCCACTTCGTCCGCTCCGTCAGCGAGATCAGACCCACCACCGGCACGCAGGCCACCACGGCAGCCATGTACGCCACGAAGATCGCGGTTCCCTCCGCGGGGTCCGCTCCCCGAGCCAGTCGCACGATGCCGACCGCGAGCTGCACCAGCGCGAGAAGAGTCACCACGGCCATGCCGATGAAGTGCCAGTCCTTGGTCGGCTGATCGCGGTACGCCGCCCAGCCGCACCAGGCGGCCAGCGCGAGCGCTGCCACAGTGAGGACGACGGTGAGCGGGGTGAGCATGGCCCGAGTTTAGAAGGGGCGTACGCAGCCGCCGCGTCCGGGCCGCCCTGCGCTACGGCCGTGAGGTACGGCCGTGGGGTCGGCCACAGAGCAGGCGGTCCGCGCAGCCTCCCCGCGCGGATACCGGCGGCGGCGTTCCAGCGGAATCGCTGCAGGTCAGCACTGTCGTCGCGAGGCTCGCGGCGAGGTGAACGCCACGGAGACCCGGGTGGGACGCCGTGTCCAGTATCCGGACAGAGGCGGCATCCCGTTGCGGTGGTCACGCGGGGGTCTGTTTTACTGGGGCGCATGAACTCGACGAGCGACCGCACCCCTGCGACCAGGACACTTACGGTGCCCGGTGCTCGTTGTCCGCGAATGCCCCAGGGCCTCCGGATGCATCACAGCTCGCGTACGCCGCACGGCGGCGAG
The DNA here is from genome assembly GCA_035556995.1 of Streptomyces sp. Taxonomy (GTDB): domain Bacteria; phylum Actinomycetota; class Actinomycetes; order Streptomycetales; family Streptomycetaceae; genus Streptomyces. The sequence continues at coordinate 474 of DATMEI010000274.1, read as the reverse complement.
CGGATGTGTGCCCGCTGAGGCCCACCGACTGAGCTGACCCGGGCCGGCCAACGCCCCCGGGTCCGAGCGAGAGCCCTGCGGCCCGTGCTCGGTCTCCCCCCTTCACCTTTCACTGCAGTGCCTTGCGTACCGCGCGTACCGCACCCCACCGCGCACCGGAACGTGTGCGGCGGACGAGGCCTGCGCCCCTGCCCGAGAACGATGGAAGAGCTGTGATTACCACTACGGACCTGAGCAAGGTCTACCGCACACGCGACCGCGAGATCACCGCGCTCGACGATGTGAATCTGCACGTACGGGAAGGCGAGGTGTTCGGCGTCGTCGGACGCAGCGGCGCCGGGAAGTCCTCCCTCGTACGCTGCGTCAACCTGCTGGAACGCCCCACCTCCGGAACCGTCACCGTCGACGGCCGTGACCTGACAGCGCTCGCCGGCCGCGGCCCGCGCGCCGGCGCCGAACTGCGGGCCGCCCGCA
>DATMEI010000273.1:0-12812 GCA_035556995.1 Streptomyces sp. | reverse complement strand
CGGCCGTGCGTCGTACGCCGAGCTGGGGCGGCTGGTGGGGCTGTCCGGACCGAGCATCCAGGAGCGGGTGCGCCGGCTGGAGGAGCGCGGAGTGATCACCGGCTACCGCGCCACGGTCAACCCATCGGCGCTGGGTCTCGGGCTGACCGCGCTGATCGGGCTGGTGCTGTCGGACTCCGCCGGGCACGAGGAGCTCGGCGCCCGGCTCGAGGACGTCCCCGAGGTCGAGGACTGCTGGTTCATCGCCGGCGACGACTCGTTCATGCTCAAGGCCCGCGCCTCGGACGTGGACGCGCTGGAGACCCTCATCCGGCGGCTGTCCGGCACCAAGGGCGTCTCCCGTACGCGTACCACCGTCGTGCTGTCCACGAAGTGGGAGAACAGAGTCGGCGAACTGCCCCAGGAAGCCTGACCGGACCTGACCGGACCACACCGGCCGACCGGTCCGCGGGCACGGGGAGTAGGCTCCACAAGGCGCTCGAAGCAGACATCCGAGGAGGGCGACACGCATGGACGCTGGGCTCAAGCGCGAGCTGGAGGAGAAGGTCCGCGCAGGTGAACGGCTGACGCGTGAGGACGGCCTCGCCCTCTACGAATCCGACGATCTGGCGTGGCTCGGCGGCCTCGCCCACGAGGTGCGAACGCGCAAGAACGGCGACGTCGTTCACTTCAACATCAACCGTCACCTCAACATGACGAACGTCTGCACGGCTTCGTGCGCGTACTGCTCCTTCCAGCGCAAGCCTGGTGAGAAGGACGCGTACACCATGCGCATCGAGGAGGCCGTGAAGCTCGCCAAGGCGATGGAGGGTGAGAACCTCACCGAGCTGCACATCGTCAACGGTCTGCACCCGACGCTGCCTTGGCGCTACTACCCCCGTTCGCTCAGCGCGCTCAAGGAGGCGCTGCCGCCCACCGTCTCCATCAAGGCGTTCACCGCCACCGAGATCCAGCACTTCGAGAAGATCTCCGGGATGGACGCGAGCGAGATCCTCGACGTCCTGATCGAGTCGGGCCTCGAGTCCCTGACGGGCGGCGGTGCCGAGATCTTCGACTGGGAGGTCCGGCAGCACATCGTCGACCACGACACCCACTGGGAGGACTGGTCGCGCATCCACCGCCTCGCGCACTCGAAGGGCCTCAAGACGCCCAGCACGATGCTGTACGGACACATCGAGGAGCCCCGTCACCGTGTCGACCACGTGCTGCGGCTGCGTGAACTGCAGGACGAGACAGGCGGGTTCCAGGTCTTCATCCCGCTGCGCTACCAGCACGACTTCGTCGACATGCAGGACGGCAAGGTCCGTAACAGGCTCCAGGCGCGCACCACCATGGCGTCCGGTGCCGAGGCGCTCAAGACCTTCGCGGTCTCCCGTCTGCTGTTCGACAACGTGCCGCACGTCAAGGTCTTCTGGGTGATGCACGGCGTGCAGACCGCCCAGCTCGCTCTGCAGCACGGCGCGGACGACATGGACGGTTCGGTCGTCGAGTACAAGATCACTCACGACGCCGACAACTACGGGACGCCCGACAAGCTCACCCGCGAGGACCTGCTCGACCTCATCCGCGACGCCGGCTTCCAGCCGGTCGAGCGCAACACCCGGTACGAGGTCCTGCGCGAGTACGACGGCCCGGAGCCGGATCGCCGCGAGTCACCCCAGCCGATGCGCATCTGAGGCGTCTGAGGCATCTCAGGCATCCGCGCCCGAGACCCCGTGCCCTCCGGCAGCGCGGTGCGCTGCCGGATCAGGACGTGCACGGGCGTCACGGCCGTGTGGCCGGCGGCGCGCTGCGCACGTCCTGATCCTGCTGTCCGTGCCGGCTCAGCGCGGTGCGGCCTGCCCGGTCAACTGCTCGTCCGTGCGGTGCTGTTCGATCGTGCGGGCACGCGCCGCGTGCGGGACGGTCGCCAGCCGGGGCGCGGCCAGGCGTCGCTGTACGCCCTGCACCAGCCGGGAGGCGGTGAAGGTCGCCCCGTAGACGAAGCGCATCGAGGGCCCGAACGACGGCGCCGCCAGCAGCCCGGCGAAGAACAGCCCCGGGTGCGAGGACTCGAAACGTCCGTTCAGCTCCGGTGCGTCGCTCGTGCCCACCCTGTGCAGGATGCTGCGTACCGGCTCATCCAGCATCGAGAGCCGGGACAGCCGCGGAGTGAAACCGGTGGCGGCCACGACGTGGTCGGTCTCGACCGTACGCACGACGCCGTCGGTGGACTCCAGGCGGAGCCGCACCTGGTCGCGTACCTGCTCGGCGGAGGAGAGGCGGCTGCTGAGCAGCACCGGCACGGCGAACTCGAACCGGTCGCGCAGCCACCACGCACCGGCGGGTCCCAGCGCGGTACGGGCGATGTGCACGCGCAGGCCCGCGGGCAGCTTGCGCACCGCCCAGGGGATCTCGGCCCAGGCCCAGCTGGGCCAGCCGGTGCCCAGACCGCAGTGCGGGTCGCGCATCGCTTTGAACAGGGAGCGCTGCAGCGGCTGCGGCGGGGAGTTCCAGTTGATGCGGTCGGCGCGGGCGACGACGCGTACGTGCGCGCCCTCCTCGGCGAGGAGCGCGGCGGTCTCCAGAGCGGCCTGTCCGGCGCCGACCACCGTCACGTCCTTGCCCTTGAACTGGGACAGTTCGCGGTGGTGGCTGCTGTGTGAGACGAATCCGTCCGGCAGCTTCCGCAGGGGCCCCGGCTTGTGCACGAACGGCATGACGCCGACGGCGAGCACGACCGTACGCGACACGAGCACCTCGCCCTCGGCGGTCTCCACGCGGAATCCGCGGGCGCAGGGAACGACCGAGGTCACCGTCTGCTCGTCGGCGAGCGGGGCGGCCCGTTTCCCGAACCACTGCCCGTACTCGGTGAATGTGCCGATGCTCAGCGGACGTCCGTGCTCCACGGTGATGCCGCGTGCGGCGCAGTACGCGGCCAGCGAGTGAGTACCGGCGGGGTCGGAGAGGTTGGAGGACCAGGGCTCGGACTTGAGGAACATGCCGTGTGGCATGTGGTCGCGCCATGAGGCCATGGGCCTGCCGAGGACGCGCAGGTTGAGTCCGGCTGCGGCGGCGTGCGAGGCGATGGAGAGGCCGTAAGGCCCGGCGCCCACCACTACGAGGTCGTACATGCGTTTCCTTCTCTCTGATCATTCACTGATCGCTCATCACAAGGGGTGCGGAAATGCGGTGCTGACGGCAGCCCCGGTGGTGCTGATGCCGGGAATTTCGAGAGCGCAGTCCTGACGCCCAGCCAGGTCTTCCGCACACAGCGCAGGAACCAGGCCCCGGCCATGGCGAAGAACGGACCCGGGTCGTCCAGCGAGAACCAGGCGCCCTCCACCGGGCCGCGCCGGTTCCGCACCCGGTGCTCCCGTCCGCGTCCACGGCCGGGAGCACGACAAGGACCCCGGTCCGTGTCCCGTCCGCGCAGCCCGAGGGACGCGCTTGTGACGAGTGCGGACAGCAGGGTGTAGTTCTCGGCGACGAAGACCCGGCCCGGGCCGCCACGCTGCGCGGGCACGGCACGTCCCGTGAGGTGGAGGTGCTGCGCACGTACGACATCCAGCCCGGAGTCGTCCGTGAACAGCCGGAACTGAGCACCGGGCCGGGGATTGAAGTCCAGCAGGTGGTACGTGCCGGTGGCGGTGTCGAGTCTGAAGTCGAGGTCGAGGATGCCGCGGTAGTCCACCTGCGCCACGAGCCGCGCCGCGGCCTCTTCCACATCGCGGTTGGCGAGCCAGGTGCCGACCGCGGTCAGTCCCGTACGCGGCGGCCAGGAGAGGTCCTTGCGCCCCGCGCCGCCCGCGAGGAGGACCCCGCGCTCCGCCGCGTACCCGTGGAAGAACCAGTCCGTGCCGCGTCCTCCCGGCAGGCGGCGCTGCAGGAGGAGTTGGCTGCCCGCCTGAGCACTGCGCTCGAACAGCTCGTACGCCTCGGCGGGGGTCCGTACAAGTGTGGTGCTGCGCATGCCTTCGGGCAGCAGCCACGGGCGGCTCCACTTCGCGACCGCCGGCAGGCCCAGCACCGCGGCTTCGTGCGCCGCCTCGCCGGGGCTGCGGGGGGCGACAGTCGGGGGGTGCGCGATGCCCGTCTCCCGGCAGAGTCCGGAGAGTTCGGCCTTGTCGGCGAGGCGTGACGGCAAGTGGGGAGATACGTCAGGCAACAGATAACGGCCCGTCAGCCGGTCGGAGAGTGCCGCGACGGCGAGTGCGCTGCGGTCGTCGAGCGCGATGAGCACGGCAGGTCTGCCGATCGACTCCGAGATTCGGGAAAGTGCCCGCTCGAGCTCCGCGTCGGAAGTGCCGCCGGGAGGCAGGGCGTGCACCCGGTGGAGGAAACGGCAGCGGTTCACCGGACCTTGCACGGACTCCACGGCGACGTGCACCTCGATCCCCGTACGGCCGAGGGATCTCACGGCGCCGAGCGTTCCGTGATGAAACGGATTGGGATCGAGTCTGAGCAAAAGGACGGGGACTTCCGTGTCGAACGACGGCATGGGTATGTCCTTGCATCATGAATCGGGCGAACAGGGAGAAAATCTCTCCATTGGGATATCAGATCGCATTGCACCGTTCCGAACGGTGAGGTCTGAAAAGCGTGTTTCGCGGCATCAGATGTCGCCGACAGATCGGAGGAACGATGCGGAGCCCCAAACGCCGCGGATTCAAAGGGGTCTGCGGTGGACTCATCGCCGCCGGGCTCCTGGCTTCCTGCAGCGTCATTCCGGTGGGACTGCCCGATTTCGAACCCGAAGCGTTCATTCGTGGTGGCGCACCGGATGACGTCACCTCCGGGCCGTCGCTGAAATCGTCACCGAAGTCGGCGCCGAATCCCGCTCCCGGACCCGCCGCGGCCCCCGTTCCGCCGGTCGGTGCGTTTCTCCGTTCCGACGACTCCGGCGTACGCGCCATCCCGCAGCTGGAGAACTGGCTCGGCGGCACGGACCTGCGGGTCGGCCACACCTATCTGCCCGGTGACCTGTGGTCCAACATCGAGGGACAGCCCCGCTTCCTGGCGCCGTGGGCGAAGTGGCGGCGCGCTCAGCAGGAGCGTCTGTTCGTGCTCAACGTGCCCATGCTGGAACGCAACGAGGACCACCTCCCCGACGACGACGTGCGCGGTCTGCTGCGCGCCGGAGCGTCGGGACGCTTCGACTCGCACTTCCGCACACTGGCCGAGCGTCTGGTCCGTATGCGGGTCCCGGACACCGTGGTCGTGCTCGGCTGGGAGATGAACGGCACGACGTACAGCCACCGTTGCGGGCCCGATCCACAGGCGTGGAAGCGTTACTGGCAGCGCATCGTCACGACGATGCGGTCCGTGCCCGGGGAGAAGTTCAAGTTCGACTTCACGCCGAGCCGTGGCCGGGACGCCATCCCATGGCCGAACTGCTATCCGGGCGACGACTTCGTCGACATCATCGGAATGGACACCTACGACCAGCCGGCCGGGCAGTCGTTCGACACTCATGTGCGGGAGCCGTACGGCCTCCAGGCCCAGGTCGACTTCGCCGCCGAACACGGCAAGGCCGTCTCGTACCCGGAATGGGGCCTCTTCCGGAACGGCGACAACCCGGAGTACGTCCGCCGGATGCTCGACTGGTTCGACCGGCACAAACCGCTCTACCAGACGATCACCGACTACTGCCCGCACGGCGTATGGCAGTGCTCGCACAACCCCAACTCCGCGGAGACCTACCGCGCGGAGTTCTTCGCGCGCCCGGGCCCCGGGAACACCCCATCCCCGGCCCCTGCTCCCTCCGGTACGCCCGCACCCCCGGCGAAGCCCTCGCCCTCCGGTACGCCGCCTTCGCGGCAGCCCTGGTACGAGAGCTGCTTCACCGTCGGTGAATTCTGCATCCGGTTCGACGAGTTGCTGCCCGACTGGATGACCTCGTCCTCCTAGCGGACACACCCCCGGGACGGCGGGATCTTCACCCCGCCGTCCCTTCCGTTTCCTCCCTGCGGCTGTCGTCGGTGCGGGTACGCCACATCCAGCCCCCGCCGGCCGCGCGCTGGCGCACGATCTCGGCGGCGAAGGCGCGGCCGGCGATCTGCGCGGTGTGCAGTCCCAGTGCGGGCGCGAGTTCACGACGCGACAGCACAAAACGCTGGTTTGCCACGGGCATCGGCTGCCAGCGCAGCTTGTAGGACTCCGTACCGCGCAGCAGACTCAGCGTTCTGCGGCCGCTGCTGTCCGCGTAGGCCGAATCGTGACGCAGCAGCATCGTGGCGATGTCCAGCTTCGCGTCGCGCAGGCGGGGGTGGGCACCGTAGAGGTAGCCGCAGACCATGTCCGCGGAGATGAACGTGATGTCGGAGGCGACGGTCTCCTCGCCGAGCCGGTACTCGGTGAGCAGCGCGTCGCCGCTTCCCGCCAGCTTCTGGACGGAGCGCTGCAGATGGGCACGGAAGCGGGGCAGCAGATGCTCGGGCGTCACCCCGCGGCCCTCCCACTGCAGTTCGTGCAGGCCCAGCATGGTGCGTACGGCAGCGGCAGCCTCCGAGGACGGAACACTGCGGGCCTCGATGCCCATCTTGTCGATCTTGCGCAGCTTCCGCCTGGTCCGTTTGGCGCTGGCCACGGGCAGCCGCTCCAGCAGCGTCTCCATGGGGACGCCCGGCAGCTCCAGGCACACGGAGTCCCGCAGCTTCTGGCGTGACCCGGGCCAGGCGTCGTAGAGCCGCTCGGCCGCGGCGCCGGGACGCACCTCGCGCAGGTCGACCACCGTCCCGCGAGCTGCCTGGTGAAGGGCTCTCGCCAGTGCGGGGGCCGCTTCGGGGCACTCGTCGTCGAGCAGTACGTCGCAGAAGTCGGTGATGCCGCCGCCGAGTGCGGTGAGCGTGGGCAGGGGGCGGTAGGTGAGCATCATCGGTGCTGCGGCGATGAGTTCGCCGTCCTTGCGTACGAGTACGACGCGGAGCTTGCCGGGTCTGCCGTACGAGAGCCACCAGGAGTACAGCCAGGCGTGGCTCTGGAAGGCGGTGGAACGGTGACTGCGCCGGCGCAGCTCGTCCCACTGCACGGCCAGTTCGCCGAACTCCTCCGGGTCGCGGCAGAGCGTCGCCGCCGTGTTCTGCGTGCGGACAGCCGTCGTCATCGCGCCGGCTCCGTCCGGCTGTTGCCGATCACGTTGCCGGTCACATTGCCTGTCACGCTGCCGGTCTCGGCAGGGCCGGTCTCGCGGCGTCCCCTTTGCGGACGCGCCAGCAGGACGAGCCCGCCGATGAGCCCGCCCGCGCATCCACCCACGGCGACGGCGACGGTGGAGGAGGGCGAGACGGGAGTTGCGGGAGCCACGGAGTCGGAGAGGACGGTCAGCCTGGCGCCGGTCCGCTTCACCGACGCCTTGGCCGTGCTCGCGAGAGCCTTCGCGACGGCGTCGGCGTTCTTCGCGGCCTGTCCCGGCCTGGCCGAGGTCGCGGTGATCTGGACCATCGGGGCGTCCGGCGAGGTGCTGGCCTGGATGGTGTCGCTCAGTGTGCCGCGGCGCAGGTCCGCCTTGTCCTCCGCTTCGGCGAGGACGACGGGGTCGGTGGCGACTTTGCCGTACGCCTGTGCGTAGCCGAGTGCCGCGGCGGCTTCCGACCGTCCGGACGGGGAGACGACCACGTAACTGATGGCGGCGTACTGGGGAGACGACATCGCCGAGTAGACGACTCCGCCGGTGGCTCCCAGAGCGAGGCAGAGCGGCAGCGGCCACCAGCCCGGCACGCGCCGCAGCCAGGTTCCGAGCCGGTGTACGGGGCTGGGGCCGTCCTCGCCGCTGCCGCGCCGGGCGGCTGGTGTGGCGGCCCCCGCGGCCACGGTCTTGGCGGGGGATGTCTTGGCGGCGGTTGTCTTGTCGGGGGCCGCCTTGTCGGGGGCGGACGTCGCCGGGCCTGACGTGTCCGTGCTGGTCTCCGTGCTGGTCGCGGCGGCGGCGGTGGTGGCGGCCTCCTTCTTCGTATCGGTGGTGCTGGTGGTGCTGGTGGCGGACCGGGCGGTACGGCCGGCTCCGCCACCGCGTGACGAGCGGTTGGCGCGTGTGGAACGGGACGTCGGGCCGGTAGGGGACTTGGCTCCCTGTGCGGCTTTGGACATTGCTGAACTCACCTCGTTGTCAGGGGAAGGGGCGATGACGACCGCGCCGGCGCGGGAGCCACCGCGGGCGGCGGGGGCGGCACCGGAACGGGCAGTTGCTGTGTGCCGGTCGCAGCGCGGTAGACGGCCATGAGCCGCTCGGCGCTGCGGGTGATGTCGTACCGGTCCACGACGGGCGGTACGGGCAGTCGTACGGCTCCGGCGTTCTCGTACTCCCGCAGGGTGGCGGTGAGTTCGGGAACGCCCGTGCCGATGCGGCGGGCGCCCGGCGCCTCCTCGGGCGGCAGGTCGTCGACGGCGGGACAGGTGACGTGCAGCGCAGGCAGCCCCGCTGCGAGCGCTTCGAGTACGGCCAGCCCGAACGACTCCTCGGACGACGGCGACACGAAGACGTCGATGGCGGCCAGCACCCCGGGGACGTCCCACCCGCCACCGCCACCGCTGTCGCCGCCGCCCCCGGACGCGGCGACCGTGCCGTCGCACTCGCCCAGCAGATGGATGCGGTCCAGCGAGCCGAGCGCGGAGGCGATGGCGTGCAGCGTGTCCCGTTCCGGACCGTCGCCGGCCAGCAGCAGCCGTACACCGGGCAGTACGGACACGGCGCGTACGAGCGTCTCGAAGTGCTTGCCGGGCACCAGCCTCCCCACGCCGCCCACCACGAAGGCGTCGTGTGGAATGCCCAGCCGTGCCCGGGCGGCGGCGCGCACCGCGGGGTCGAAGCGGAAGCGCTGGGCGTCGATGCCGTTGGGCACTGTGTGCACCCGCGCCGCGGGCACTCCCCAGCGGCGCAGCCGCCGCGCGACGGTCTCGGACACGGCGACCGTCCCGCAGCCGAGCCGCTCGGCGGCCAAGTACAGGGCGCGGACGCCGGAGTTGAGGGGGCGGCCCTCGATCTCGTTCTCGCCGAGGGAGTGTTCCGTGGCGACCACCGCGCGTACGCCCGCCAGCCGGGCCGCGAGACGCCCGTACAGGCACGCGCGGTAGAGGTGGGTGTGGACCAGGTCGTAGCCGCCGTCGCGGATCATCTGGACGAGGAGCGGAAGGACCGTCACGTCGAGATTTCCGGTCATGCCCAGATGGGTGACGCGGTGGCCGTCGGCGAGGATGCCCTCGGCGACGGCGCCGGGTGCGGTCAGTGTGAACACGTCGCAGCGCACGGGGAGATGGCGCAGCATCAGCCGCAGCTGCTGCTCGGCGCCGCCCACACCCAGCCCGGTGATGATGTGCGCGACTTTCATCGGCTGCCGCCGCTTTCGTCCTTGGCGGCGTCCTTGGCTGTGTCCTCGATGGCGTGCTGGGCGGCGTCCTCGGCTCCTGCCCCGCCGGTGTCGCCGGCCGTGCCGGGTGCCGGCGTCGGCAGCGGCTTGCGGCGCAGCGGGTGCAGCACCCGCTTCAGGAACAGCCGTACGGACGTGTCGGAGGCGTCGATGTGGACGCGCGGCAGGGCGTGCATCCCCGTGAGCGGACCCGGGTCGATGGCGCAGGCGTAGCTGTACCCCGCCGCGCGTACGGCATCGACTGCCCGGGAGTCGATGGTTCCGTACGGGTAGCAGAAGCCTTCCGGAGCGGTACCGGTGATGTCCGTGAGCAGGGTGCGGCTGTGCCGTGTCTCCCTCTCGAGCGTCGCGTCGTCGGCCGTGGTCAGGTCGGTGTGCAGCAGACCGTGCGAGCCGATCTCCATTCCCTCGGCCGCGGCCTTGCGGATGCCGTCGACGCTCAGCAGCGGCTTGCGCGGGCCCAGTTCGTCCCAGCCGTTGTCTCCGCCCAGCCTTCCGGGCAGCACGAAGACGGTGGCGGTGCAGCCGTGGCGGCGCAGCAGCGGCAGGGCGGTGTCCACGAAGTCCGTGTAGCCGTCGTCGAAGGTCAGTCCGACGAGCCCGGCGCCGCGTCCGGACGCCCTGGCACGCAGCAGTTCACCGACGCTCACCCCGGTCAGGCCGCGGTCGCTCAGCCACCGCAGCTGCCGGTCGAGCCGGTACGGGGAGACCGTGATCCGGTACGGGTCGTCCGTGCAGCTGGAGACCGAGTGGTACATCAGCACCCAGGGAGGCCGTCGGCGCTGCGTGATCACCGGCACGGTCGAGAGGGCCGTGACGGGCACTCGCGCCGTGGCCGGTACGGGAACGCGGCGCTGGGGCTTGGGGAGGGGAAGGGGCAGCGCGGGGAGGCGGGTGCGGTACTCACTGGACATGGGCGAGCCTTCGTTTGACGGCGGCGAACAACTGGGGCACTTCCGGCGCCCGTACGAGATGAGCCACGGACGCGAAGACGACGAGCACGGCGACCCCACCGGCCAGGGCCGCGGCCAGCGGTTCGGGGACGAGCCGGGCCGAACCCCAGCCCGCCGCGGCGGCAGCAGCACAGGCCAGCAGCAGGCGGGCGATCCCGGCCGCCACACGGCGTACGTCGATGGCGACCACACGGGCACCTAGGCCGTGCATCAGCAGCAGCGCCGCCGTGGTGATCCCGACGGCGTTGGCTGCGGCGATGCCGTGAACGCCCCAATAGCGCACCGCGATCGCCCCCGCGATCACGGTGACGGTGAGCCCGGCAGCCATTGCGACGGCCGGATACCAGGTCGGCCGGGTGCCGGAGAAGAAGGGCCTCACCAGGGCGCCCACCATGCTGTGACCGAGCAGGCCACAGCTGTAGACCCGCATCACAGAGGCCGTGTCGCCGGTGTCGCGGGCGTCGAAGGCGCCGCGCTGGAAGAGGAGTTGAATGATCTGCGGTGCGCAGGCGGTGACGTACGCCGTGCCCAGCAGCACGATGATCCCGACCAGCGCGAGGTCGCGCTCCACACGGCGGCGTGCCCGCTGTGTGTCGCCGTCGGCCATGGCACGGGCGACGAGCGGGAAGGTGACGGTGCACACCATGAGCGAGAGCACCATCGGCATCTGCGCGACCTTCTGCGCGTAGTTGAGATGTGAGATGGCGCCGGAAGGCAGCGGGGCGGCGAGGAAACGCTCGAAGAGCACCTGCCCCTGACGCATCAGGGCGAAGGTCACCACCGGTGCCAGGACACCGAAGCCCAGCAGAGCGACGCGTCCCTTGACGCTTCGGGCGGTGCGCCGGCGCTCGCGGCGGGGCAACCGTGCGATGAAGGAAGGGAGCTGGACGAGCACCATCAGCAGTCCGCCGACGGCGACGCCCACGGCGGCTGCTCGTACGCCCCACATGGTGTGCCCGGCGAACATCACCGCGATGATCGCGGTGTTGTACGCGACGTAGATCGCCGCGGGGGCGACGAAGTGCCGGTGGGCGCGCAGCGCGGCGCTGAAGTATCCGGCCAGCCCGAAGGTCACCACGGTCAGCGACGTCAGACGCATGCAGTCGACGGCTGTACGCGCGTCCGGCAGGCCCGGCGCCAGGATCCGCACCAGGAAAGGCGCGGTGAGCACCAGAAGGGCGCCGGCCGCGGCGAGTCCCAGCGCCAGGCGGGGCAGAGTCGCGGTCACCACGCCCCACACCGGGTCGGGCCCGGGCGGGAGGCTGCCCTCGTCCGTACGCGAAAGGGCAGCCCTGTGGGAGAGGGCGAGGCTGAAGGCGGGGACGAGGATGAGGGCCATCGCGTCCTCGATGAGAAGCGTCGAGGCCAGCTCCGGAACGGTCCAGGCGATGAGGAAGGCGTCGGTGTCGGCGTCGGCGCCGAAGAGGGTGGCGATGGCCTGGTCGCGCAGGAGGCCGAAGACCGAACCGGCTGCGGTGAAAGCGGCGGTGATGACCGCCGCCCGCGCGAGGAATCGGCCCAGCCGTGGAGATTCCCCGCCCTTCCCGGTGGACGGCGGTGCGCCGTCGGTGGTGCGGGAAGTGTGCGTGTCCGTCATCGGCCGGATGCCTCATCGTCTGCTGCGGGCGATGGCGCCAGCGCCCACCAGGCGGCTGCTCCGAGGACGATCCCGGTCAGTACGGTCGAGGGGCCGCCGATGTCGGCGTACAGGAAGTCGACGGCCTGCCAGACGATCAGACCGACAGCGGCAAGCCCGCAGTCGGCGGCACCGGGCGCATCTCGGGGAAAACCCCCTGGCCCAGGCCGTGCTGAACGGGCAGCCCGTCGCGCCGCGTTCAGTCGCCGCACCCCGCATACGCCGAGGGCGGCGCCGCTGCCGACGAAGGCCACGGTGCCGATGAGGCCCTGCTCGCTGAGCACGAGCAGATACATGTTGTGCGGTGAGAGCAGCGGCTCCCGCTGGAACTGCCTCCCCGCCCCCGCGGTGTCGCTTCCCGAGGAGAGGCCCACGGAAGCGTGCCCGTCGCGGTGTGAGGGGAAGTTCTTGGGTCCGACGCCCGTGGCGGGGCTCTCCTGCCAGATGCTCACGGCGGCGGACCAGAGGCTGTACCGGTCGGTGACGGAACGGTCGGGGGCCGAGTTCACCTCGAAGATGCTGGTGATCCGCTCCTCGAACATCGCCGAACCGATCCCGACGCCGCCGACCAGCACCACCACGGCGGCGGCCAGCGTGACGAACACCAGCAGGGCTCTGCGCACTCCGGCCAGCAGCAGCACGACCGTGCACGCCACCGCCACAGCGATCCATGCACCGCGGCTGAAGGAGAGGACCAGCGGCGCCACGAGTGCGGCGGCGCTCCACAGCGCCCCCCGGCGCAGCCACCGCGGACTGTCCCCCGGTGCGGCCACGCCCAGCGCGAACGCCGCCACCAGACCGTAGGAGACCACCGTCGACATCCCCATGACGTCGAGTGCGCCGAAGGTGCCCACAGCGCGGATGTCCTGCCCCATGTAA
>DATMEI010000272.1:0-4680 GCA_035556995.1 Streptomyces sp. | reverse complement strand
CCGACCGACACCGTCGGGGCGCCGCCGGCGAGGGTGAGGCCGCCCAGCCAGTACGTCAACGCGGGGATGGCCGCGAACCCGATCGAGATCGACGCCTGCTGCCACTTGCCGGCCATCTGGGAGCGCACCTCGAGGTCGGCGAGATCGCCCGACGCCCCGGTGAACTGCTCGACCAGCACCGGCGACCGGCCCATGCTGCGGCCCAGCAGGATGCCGCTGACCGACAGCGACTCCTGGACGTGCGAGGTCATCGCGGCGAGCTGGCGCTGCCGCTCGGTGGTCAGCCGGCGGCGCAGCGCGCCGACCCGGCGGCTCACCCACACCGAGCCGGGCAGCAGCACGAAGGACAGCAGCGCGAGCCGCCAGTCCAGGGCGAGCATGGCGGCGATGGTGGCGACGACGCCGGTGAGGTTGGAGACGAGCGAGGTCGCGGTGGAGGTGACGGTGGCCTGCATGCCGCCGATGTCGTTGGCGATGCGGGACTGCACTTCGCCGGTGCGGGTGCGGGTGAAGAAGGCCAGCGGCATCCGCTGGAGCTTGGTGTAGACGTCGGTGCGCAGGTCGTGCATGACGCGCTGCCCGACGGTGGTCGAGATGTATGTCTGCAGCACGTTGAAGACGCTGCTGGTGACGGCGATGCCCATCAGCCCGAGGGCGAGCAGGCTCAGAAGTACGGTGCGACGCTCCGGAATCGCCACGTCGAGAATCTCGCGGAGCAGGAACGGGGAGGCGACCGAGACCAGCGAGGAGGCGCCGACCAGCAGTCCGACGATGCCGAGCCGCCCGCGGTAGGGGCGGAAGATGCGCAGGATGCGCCTCAGTTGGCGAGGCTGCTGCCCGTCGGCGGCGGCGTCTCCGGGCGACGGGGTCCACTCCAGTGTGTCGCGGCGCAATGGGCTCCTCGATGGCGGTGGGTGACAGTTCGGGCGGTCGTCCGGCGGCTGTGGGACGGTCGTCCGGCGACCAGGGGACGGTGATTCGAGATTACGCGGCACGCGGACAGCTCGGTACACCAGGCGAAACCGGCCTGATTCGGGCCCTTGACCTGGACATAGCATGGGTCGCACACCCGTCCGTACGCGCGCCCCCAGGAGAGATCATGCCGCTGCTCGACCCCGGATCCGGTGCGCTGCGGCCTCACGCGAGTGCCGCTCATCAGCCCGCACCGGACCGCGTCCCGGATGCCCTGGCCGGCGGTTCGCCGCAGCCGCTGCGCGGTGAGCTGGAACAGCTGCTGGGCGCGGAGAAGGTCCTGTGGAAGGTCTCCGACCTGGTGCGATACGCCTCGGATGCCAGCCCGTACCGCTTCGTTCCGCAGGTCGTGGTCATGGCAGAGGACGTCGACGACGTCTCCGCAGTGCTCTCCTACGCCCGCCGCGAGCAACGTCAGGTCGTCTTCCGCGCCGCGGGCACCTCGCTGAACGGGCAGGCGCAGGGCGAGGACATCCTGGTCGACGTCCGGCGCCACTGGGCGGGCGTCGAGGTGCTCGGCGAGGACGCGGCCCGCGCGCGTATCCAGCCGGGGACGACGGTTGTACGCGTGAACGCAGCTCTGGCCCCCTACGGGCGTCTGATCGGCCCTGACCCGGCGAGCGCCATCGCCTGCACCATCGGCGGCGTGGTCGCCAACAACGCCTCGGGGATGACGGCCGGCACGACCCGCAACTCCTACCGCACGGTCGCCTCACTCACCCTCGTTCTGCCTTCCGGCACCGTCGTGGACACCGGTGGCGCCGACGCGGAGGCGAAGCTGGCGCAGGCCGAACCGGCGCTCTGCGACGGCCTGATGGCGCTCAAGGCGGAGATCGAATCGGATCCGGAGTTCGTCGCCCGTATCCGCGCCAAGTACGAGCTGAAGAACACCAACGGCTACCGCCTCGACGCGTTCCTCGACGGTGACTCTCCGGTGAGCATCCTGCGCGGCCTGGCGGTGGGCTCCGAGGGAACTCTCGGTTTCATCTCCGAAGTCGTCTTCGAGACCCTTCCGCTGCACAGGCACACCTCGACCGGGCTGCTCTTCTTCCCCTCCCTCTCGGCCGCCGCCACCGCCGTACCGCGGTTCAACGAGGCGGGCGCGATGTCGGTGGAGGTGATGGACGGCAACACCCTGCGGGCCTCGGTCAGCGTGGCGGGCGTACCCGGCGACTGGGCGCAGCTGCCGAAGGAGACCGCCGCGCTTCTCGTGGAGTTCCGGGCGCCGGACGAGGCCGCGCAGCTCGCGCGGGAGAAGGCAGCCGCTGAGGTGATGGAGGAGCTCGAACTGGTCGCGCCCGTACCGTCGGTGACCAACGCCTTCACCCGGGACGCCAAGACGATCGGCTTCTACTGGAAGGCACGCAAGGCGTTCGTCTCAGCGGTCGGAGGTTCACGTCCCGCGGGTACGACGCTCATCACGGAGGACTTCGCGGTGCCGCCCTCCCGGCTCGCGGAGGCGTGCGAGGCGCTGCTGGAGCTGCAGCAGCGGCACGGCTTCGACGCGGCCGTCGCCGGACACGCCGCCCACGGCAATCTGCACTTCCTGCTGGCGTTCGACGCCGCCAAGGAGCAGGACGTGGCACGCTATGCCGCCTTCATGGACGAGTTCTGCAAGCTGACGGTGGAACGTTTCGACGGCTCACTGAAGGCGGAGCACGCCACCGGCCGTAACATCGCGCCGTTCCTGGAGCTGGAGTGGGGCGAGCGGGCCACCGATCTGATGTGGCGGATCAAGCAGACCGTCGACCCGGACGGGGTGCTCGCACCCCGCGTGCTGCTGGACCGCGACCCGAAGGCACATCTGCGCGGGCTGAAGGCCATCCCGAAGGTGGAGGCGGTGGCCGACCCCTGCATCGAGTGCGGATTCTGCGAACCGGCCTGCCCCAGCGGTGATCTGACGACCACGCCCCGCCAACGCATCGTGCTGCGCCGGGAGATGATGCGCCAGTCCCCCGGCTCTCCCGTCAACGACAGCCTGCTGGAGTCCTACGGCTACGACGCGGTCGACACGTGCGCGGGCGACTCGACGTGCGCCCTGGCCTGCCCGGTCGGCATCGACACCGGCGCCATGATGAAGGACTTCCGGCACCAGCGGCACTCCCCGCGTGAGGAACGTACGGCCGAGCGGGCCGCACGCCACTTCGCTGCCGTGGAGAGGTCGGCCCGGCTGGCGGTGGCCGCTGCCGACAGGCTGCGTCACCAGCTGATGCCGCGGCGGGGCGACCAGGTGCTCAAGTCCCTGACGGGTACGGCACGCAAGGTGCTGAGCCCGGATCTCGTACCCGAGTGGCTGCCGCAGATCCCCGGTGCGGCGGCGAAGCGGCTGCCCGCCACGGACCGTCACGGTGCGGCGGCCGTCTACTACCCGGCGTGCGTCAACCGCATCTTCGGCGAACCGGACGGCTACGACGGCCCGTCGCTGCCGCAGTCGATGGTGATCGTCTCGGCCCGCGCCGGGCGGCCGGTGTGGATTCCGGAGGACGTGGTCGGCACGTGCTGCGCGACGATCTGGCACTCCAAGGGGTACGACTCGGGCAACACGCTGATGGCCAACCGGATCGTGGAGGCGGCATGGCGCTGGACGGACGGCGGTGACCTGCCTCTGGTGGTGGATGCCTCCTCCTGCACCCTGGGCATCGGCGAGGAGGTGGTGCCGTATCTCACCGCCGCCAACCGCAAGTTGCACGAACGGCTGACGGTCGTCGACTCGGTCGTATGGGCGGCCGATGAGCTGCTGCCCCGGCTGACTGTCGAACGGCGTTCCGGCTCGGCAGTGCTCCATCCCACCTGCTCGCAGCAACACCTGGGCGACACCGAGCAGTTGCGTGCTGTCGCTGAGGCGTGCGCGGAGGAAGTCGTGGTCCCGGTGGACGCGCGATGCTGCGGCTTCGCGGGCGACCGGGGCATGCTGCACAAGGAGTTGACCGCCTCGGCAACCGCGCGGGAGGCCGCCGAGGTGAACGCGCGGGACTTCGACGCGCACCTGTCGGCGAACCGGATGTGCGAGGTCGGCATGGACCACGCGACGGGCGGACGCGGCTACCGCTCGGTGCTGCTGGAACTGGAACGGGCGACACGGCCTGCCTGAAGCCGGTGACCGCGCGAGCGCTCCCGGGCCGGGCGGGCCGTACCGGCCGGTCCGGTCCGGCCGACCGACCGATCCAGTGCGGCCGGCCGGCTCGGTCCCGTCCCGGGAGTGCTTCACGGGCGTGGCGCGGGTGGTGCAGCTCTGGTCATGCGGCGCTTACGACTTGGCGCCCGCGTGCAGAGCGAGTGCTCCCTTGGCCGGGACCGTGGCCTCGGCTTTGCCGTCGTCGCCGACGGTGACGGTGTTGCCCTCGCAGTCGCCGGGACGGGCCTTGGCGACGTTGCAGTAGGTGCCGGCCGGCAGGGACGTCGTGAACGTCTGCTTCAGCTCGCCGTCACCGGCGTTGAGGGCGACGAACCCCTTGTCGCCCCGGCCGAAGGCGAGTGCGCTGCCCTCCGACCACCAGTCGGTCAGCTCGGCGTTGCCGACGGCGTTGCGGAAGCCGACCATGCCGGTGATCTCCGGCTGCGAGTGCATGTCCGTCCAGCCCTCACCGCCGCTGGGCGGTCCTGCGTCCTTCTCCGACCACTCGTAGCCGGAGTGGACGTTCGGGGAGCCGTAGGGGTGCGCCAGCATGAAGGCGTTGGCGAGCTTGTAGAGGTCGCCGTCCTTGTAGG
>DATMEI010000271.1:0-11455 GCA_035556995.1 Streptomyces sp. | reverse complement strand
CGGTAGGGGATGGGCCGGAAGGAGGCCAGTTCGGCGAGGATCGCCAGGTCGTACTTGAGCCGTCCCGCGGGCCACCGCATCCGGTTGCCGCGGTCGTTGACCCGGGAGTCGAAGCCGGAGGCGAGCACCGAGCCGAACCAGCGCTCCCCCACCCGCCCGAGGTCGACGGTGCGCCAGTGCCCGGCCTTCAGCGCCTCGCCCACCAGCCGTCCCGCCTCGGCGGGCTGCCGTACGGGCAGACCGGTCGCCCGGGCGAAGTCGTTCCCGGTGCCCACGGCGACGACGCCGAGCGGAGTGTCCGTACCGGCGACCGCCTGCAGGGCGAGGGACGACATGCCGTCTCCGCCGACGGCGATCAGAGCGCCGGTGCCGCCGTCGACGGCTTCGCGCGCCCGTACGAGCGCGTCAGCTGCGTCGTTGCCGACGACCGTGCGTACGGCGAACCCCGCCTGGCGCAGCGCGTCGGCAGCGGGCTGGGCGGCGCCGGCACCTCGGCCGCGGCCCGCCGTCGGATTGACGAAAAGAGTGATCTCGCTGGTCACGCGCGGACCATACATGGTCAGGTCGCGTCGTCGTAACCGTCCTGCCGGTGCGGACCGCTCTTGCCCCCGCTGTCGCCCTCGCCGTCGGCCAGCGCGCGCTGCGGAGGTACGGTCTCGCCCTCTTCGAGAGCGTCGGGACCGTCGATCTCGGAGGCCTCGTCGTCGTCCAGGCCGACGTAGGGGTTCCTCTTGCTGCGGCGGCGGTCGTTGAAGAGACAGACGGCCACGGCCCCGAAGTAGAGCAGCACGATGGGCGCGGCCAGGGCAACCATCGTCAACGGGTCACCGGTGGGGGTCGCGACGGCCGAGAAGACCGTGATGCAGAGCACCATGATCCGCCACCAGCCCAGCAGTTGGCGCCCGCCGAGGATGCCGGTGAGGTTCAGCATCACCAGCAGCAGCGGAAGCTCGAAGGCAAGGCCGAAGACGATCACGAGCCGGGTGACGATGTCGAGGAAGTCGTCCAGCGGGATCAGGTTGCCGGTGCCGTCCGGGCTGAAGTCGAGCAGCGTCGCGGCAGCCTTGGGCAGGATGAGGTACGCGAGGTAGGCACCCCCGAGGAAGAGCGGCACACCGGCCCCGACGAAGGCGCGCGCATACCGCTTCTCGTGCTTGTGCAGACCGGGCGCGAGGAAGGACCAGAGCTGGTGGAGCCAGACCGGGGAAGCGGCGACCACGCCGACGGTGAGAGCCACCTTGAGCATGATCGTGAAGGGCGCGATCAGGCCGTTGATGGTGATCTCGGCGCAGGTCTCGCCGTCCTCGGCGGCCCGTCCGAAGCCTTCCGTGCAGCCGACGGACTCGCGGACCGGATCGGTGAGGAAGTCGGCGATGGGCTTGTAGTAGATCATCGCCACGATGGTGACGACGAAGATCGCCAGCACCGCCTTCATCAGCCGGTTACGCAGCTCCCGCAAGTGCTCCGCGAGGGGCATCCGCCCCTCGGGGTCCTTTTCACTCTTGCCCTCTTTACGGGCTGACTTGAGCAACCCACGTCCTCATTGTCTGAATAGTCGGAAGTGCCTCATATGCCCGATTGGCTCAAGCCGGGCGGCAGTTCAGGACTGGTTCTGCTGCTGCTGATTGGTCGGCTCGGAGACCGGCCGTGAGCTGGCCACGTCTCCAGGTGCGGCCTGGATGGTGCGCGGGGCCGTCTGCTGGGCGTCGGCAGAGGTTCCGGCGTCGTTGTTCTCGTCGCCGCCGTCCTTCTTCATCTGCTTGGCTTCGCTCTTGAGGATGCGGGCCGACTTGCCCAGTGAACGAGCCATGTCCGGGAGCTTCTTGGCGCCGAACAGCAGCAGGATGACCAGGACGATCAGAACGATCTCCAGGGGCTTCAGATTGCCGATCATGTGCCACTACCTTCTCGCCGGGGCCGGCGTGTGTCCTTGCCTGCCGTGTGAATCGGACGGGCTGCGTCAAGCGAGTGCTGCCAGCGATCGTAACCCTGAGGAGTGAACGAGGGGCAATGCCCACACCCACTCCGGGTTGCGGTCGCCTTTCACCGAGGACGCGGCACTGTGCAGCTTACCGCTCAAAGGTACGGGCCAGGCAGTGCGCGTGAGCACCCTTGCCTGTCAGGACTGCTCCGGCCGCTGCCCCGGCGTTCCCTGCCGTACCTCCGAATGCACATCGGCACCACGGGCTCCGCGCACACCACCCGCCGCACCACCCGCCGCACCAGCGCGGCCTGCGAGCGGAACCGCCGCACGCTCAAGATCCTCGGCTGCCCGGGTGATCCGCTCCGAACTGTCCCCGACGGCCCGGGTGAAGCGGCGGACTTCCAGCCCGACCCGGACGGCCAGCACACCGAGCACGGCGATTCCGCAGAAGGCGAGCGCGAGAAAGAACATGGGCCAGAGCATGTGCAGAGCCTAGTTGGTCACGGGCAAACGGAGGCCGCCGCTTCCGTACGAGGCGGCCTCCCCGGGCCACCCCGGGGGCGCCGCCCGCCGCCTCACTCCCCGTACGCCGCAAGCGCCAGCCGCGCCGCTTCCCGTGCGCTGTCGGCCAGCTCCCGCGGTTCCACGATCCGGCCGTCGCGGCCGAGCCGCAGGCCGAGCCGGCGCAGTGAAGCCGGATCGGGAGTGCGCAGCGTGACGCGCAACCCGCCGTCAGGCAGTTCCTCGGCGCTGTCGTACGGGTAGTACTCCGCGACCCAGCGCCCGCCCGGACCGACCTCCACGACGACCTCGGGATCATCCGCCGCGGGCTGCACCAGGCCCTCGCTCAGATCGCGCAGCTCCATGGGCGGCGGATCGGCCGGCTCGTCCAGAAGCTTGATCTCAGCGACCCTGTCGAGCCGGAAGGTGCGGCGGGCCTCGGAGAGACGGCACCACGCCTCGAGGTAGGTGTGGCCGACCGCGAAGAGCCGGATCGGGTCGACCTCGCGCTCGGTCAGCTCGTCGCGCGCCGGTGAGTAGTAGCGCAGCCAGAGCCTGCGGCGCTCGGCGATGGCGCGGTCCACGTCGGCGAAGACCCCGCCCTCCGACTCGAACGTGACCGAAAGCCGTGAACTGGCACCGGCGTTCTCTCCCGCCGCCTCCTCCAGCTTGGCGGTGGCGCGGCGCAGCGCATCCCGGTCGCTCTCCCGCAGGCCCGGCAGGGTGGCCACCGCACGGGCGGCGACCAGCAGGGCCGTCGCCTCGTCGGAGGCGAGCCGGAGCGGCTGCGCGGTGTCACTGCCCAGCGCGTCCGCGTTCCGCCACCAGATGCGCTCGCCGTCGGTGTCGATCTCCAGCAGGTCCCCGCCGCGGAAGCTGGTGCCGCACATCGGCAGCACGTCGAGATCCGAGATCAGCTCATCGGCGGTGATGCCGAACGCGCGAGCCACGTCGTCGATACGGGCGCCGGGACGGTCGCGGAGATAGGTCACCAGCGACAGCATCCGGCGGGTCTGGTCGATGGCGTTCGATGCCATGTCTTCCGCTCCCCCTCAGCCCTTGGCGACGGCGCGCAGCCGGTCGACCACTTCGGCCCGCAGTTCGGCCGGCTCCAGCACGATCACGTCGGGCCCGAACTCCACGAGCCAGGCGTCCAGTCCGTGTCCGTACGGGATCTCCAACTCCTCCCAGCCGTCCGCCAGTTCCCGTACCTGCGTCGCACGGGCGCGCAGCGGATACCCGGACCCGGTACGCAGCCGGATTCGGGCGGTGCGCGAAGCGCTCTCCCCCGCCCAGCGCTCGACCGCCTCCCTGACGGTGACCTGGTCCGGCACCGGCACGGTGAAGGCAGCGGCCCGTGAACGTACGGCGCCGGTGATACGCGAGAGACGGAAGACGCGTTCGGCCTGACGGCCCATGTCGAAACCGGCGAGATACCAGTGACCGCGCCAGCACTCCAGCGTCCAGGGTTCGACCTGACGGCGCTCGGGGCGGGCCGCGTTGGACTTGCGGTAGTCGAAGTCGACGGGACGGCGGTCCCGGCACGCGAGCATGAGCGGCTCGAACGCCGCCTCGCGGGCGGGGATATGGGGTTCAAGGGTGCTGTGCGGAATCGCCGGCTCCGAGCTTTCCCCGTCCTCGTGGTGCTGTGGCATGCCGCCTGCCGCGTGGAGCTTCTGCAGGGCGCCGCTGGCCGCACCGGCGAGACGGGCCTGCTGCCACACACGGGCGGCCAGACCGAGGGCCGCGGCTTCCTCTGCGTCGAGGGCGACGGGCGGCAGCCTGTTGTTGTCGTGCTGTGCGCGGTAGCCGACGTCGCCGTCGAGATTCTCCACCGTGTCGATGACGAGGCCGAGTTCGCGCAGATCGTCCTTGTCGCGCTCGAACATCCGGTTGAAGGAGTCGTCGGAGCCGGCCTCCAGGTACGCCTCGATGGATCCCCGGAGCTCGCGCTTGCTGAGCGGGCGCCCGGTCCCGAGCAGGCACAGCGCCAGATTCATCAGCCGCTCGGCCTTGGCAATCGCCATGGGCTCCCTCGTGCCTCTTCTCGTACCGCTCTGCTCTGTTCTGTTCAGGAACCGCCCGGACAGATCCCGGGCAATTGACCGTACCGCTCCTGGCCTGCCCCGCCAAAGCAACGACCGAGGACCCCGCCATCAGGCGGGGCCCTCGGAAGCTGCGGCGCAGTGCCGGGTCAGACGGAGACCAGGTCGCACACGAAGATCAGCGTCTCGTTCGGCTTGATACGGCCGCCGCCCGCGCCCTGCTCCCCGTAGGCGAGGTGGGCGGGAATGGTCAGCCGGCGGCGTCCGCCGACCTTCATGCCCTGGACGCCCCGGTCCCAGCCGGGGATGACCTGACCGGCGCCGAGCTGGAACTGCAGCGGCTTGCCGCGGTTCCAGCTGGCGTCGAACTCCTCGCCGCTGGAGAAGGAGACGCCCACGTAATGGACGGAGACGTTGTCGCCGGCCTTGGCCTCGGGCCCGTCGCCCTCCCAGAGATCCACGATCTCCAGGTCGGCAGGCGGCGCGCCCTCGGGAAAGTCGACCTCGGGCTTGTCGATGCTCACGAAATGGCTCCTACCAACGAATCTTTCGGACAACCGCGCCAGTGTTTCACGCCGCGCGGGTCTCAGTTCACGGTCAGTACGTCGACCGAGAAGACGACGCCGGAGGAGAACTGCTTCTGCTGCTTCTTCGGGAACTCGTCCTTGGGCACGGAGATCACCACACGGCTGCCGGCCTTCTTGCCCTTGAGGCCTTCGGCCCAGCCCGGGATCTTGGAGACCGGGATCTCCTGCGGGCCGCCCTGCTGCCAGGTGTCGTCGAGCTGCTTGCCGCCCTTCCACATCTTGGCCGTGAAGTTGGTGAGGACGGTGCTCTTCTCGGTGACCTTCTTCCCGTCACCCTCGATGACGGTCTCGTTCAGAAGTTCGTCCGGAGCCTTGTCCGCACCCTTCGGCATCGTGATCTTGGGCGCCTTGCTCTTCTCGATCTTGGTGCTGACCTCGGGCAGCGCGGGGTTGTGATCCCCTTCCACCGGCTTGCCGTTGATCTCGCTCGGCATGATCTTCTTCAGGTCGACGACGAAGACGAGCGTGGCGTTCTTCGGAATCTGCGGGGGCTGGCCCTGCTTGCCGTAAGCCTTCGACGGCGGCACCACCATCTCGACGCGGCTGCCCAGCTTCTTGCCTACGAGAGCCTCGTCCCAGCCCTTGATGACCTTCTTGGTGCCGATCTGGAAGGTGGCGGGCTGGCCTCGCTTCCAACTGCTGTCGAACTCTTTGCCGTTCCAGAGCTGACCATGGTAGTGCGCGTTGAGCGAGTCGCCCTTCTCGACCTTCTTGCCGCTGCCCTCCTTGAGGACCTTGACCTTCAGGTCCTTGGGCGCCTTGCCCTTCCCCTTGGCCACCTTGGGCTTCTTGTCCGTGGCGCCGGTGACCTCCGGGACGGCTCCGTCCTTGGACTCGGAGCCGCCCTCGCCACCGCAGGCCGCGACGGAGACGGCCAGAACGGATACGGCCAGCGCCGCTGCGAGGCGGCGCACGTAGGGCTTCCTGGGGTGGGGGGTTGTTCCCCCGGGAATCTGCAGCATGTGTCCAACTCGCGGTCTAGGGGATGTCCGGACGGTCGGGGCAACCCTACGACCCCGCCCGCGGATCCCTGCCACCGCCGACACGTCTCTCACATTCCGGCGATCAGTTTCTCCACACGCTCGTCGACCGACCGGAACGGGTCCTTGCACAACACGGTGCGCTGCGCCTGGTCGTTGAGCTTGAGATGGACCCAGTCGACGGTGAAGTCCCGCCGCTGCTCCTGGGCCCGCCTGATGAAGTCGCCCCGCAGCCGGGCCCGAGTGGTCTGCGGCGGAACCGACTTGCCCTCGAAGATCTTCAGGTCGTTGCAGATACGGGCCGCCTGGCCGTTGCGCTCCAGAAGGTAGTAGAGGCCCCGGCGGCGGTGGATGTCGTGGTACGCGAGATCTATCTGCGCGATACGGGGGTGGGACATCGTGATGTTGTTCTTGTTCCGGTAGCGCTCGATCAACTGGTACTTCATGACCCAGTCGATCTCTGTGTTGATCTTGTCGAGTTCCTGCGTGCGGATGGCGTCCAGGGAACGGCCCCACAGTTCCAGTACGCGCTCCACCCTTCCCGTACGGATGCCCCGGCGCTCGCAGAAGTCCAGCGCCTTCTCGTAGTACTCCTGCTGCACCTCGAGTGCGGACGCCTCGCGGCCACTGGCGAGACGCACCTTGCGCTGCCCGGTGATGTCGTGGCTGACCTCGCGGATGGCCCGGATCGGGTTCTCCAGCGTCAGGTCGCGCATGACGGTGCCCGCCTCGATCATGCGCAGCACGAGGTCGGTGGCGCCGACCTTGAGCAGCATGGTCGTCTCGGACATGTTGGAGTCACCGACGATCACATGCAGGCGGCGGTAG
This sequence comes from Streptomyces sp., assembly GCA_035556995.1. Lineage (GTDB taxonomy): Bacteria > Actinomycetota > Actinomycetes > Streptomycetales > Streptomycetaceae > Streptomyces. Next base: position 4,590 of record DATMEI010000271.1, on the reverse strand, counting down.
CGCTCGGCGTCCGCGTGCGGTTCGTCGCGGGTGTTGATGATCGGACGGGAGCGGGTCGTGGCCGAGCTGACGCCTTCCCAGATGTGCTCGGCACGCTGGCTGACGCAGAAGACGGCGCCACGCGGTGTCTGCAGCACCTTGCCGGCGCCGCACACCAGCTGCCGGGTCACAAGGAAGGGGATGAGTACGTCCGCCAGACGTGAGAACTCCCCGTGCCGTGCCACCAGATAGTTCTCGTGGCAGCCGTAGGAGTTCCCCGCCGAGTCGGTGTTGTTCTTGAAGAGATAGACGTCGCCCGCGATTCCTTCCTCGTGCAGGCGGCGTTCAGCGTCGACGAGGAGGCCTTCAAGGATGCGTTCGCCCGACTTGTCGTGGGTGACCAGCTCGGTCACGTTGTCACACTCGGGGGTCGCATATTCCGGGTGCGAGCCCACGTCCAGGTAGAGGCGTGCGCCGTTGCGGAGGAAGACGTTGCTGCTGCGGCCCCATGACACGACACGGCGGAAGAGGTACCGCGCCACTTCGTCGGGGGACAGCCTGCGCTGTCCCCGGAACGTACACGTGACGCCGTACTCGTTCTCAAGCCCGAAGATTCGGCGGTCCATGACTGAACATTACGCCTGACGGCCTGTTCTGAAACCGGGTTCGGCGGCACCGTTGCGATCATTTTCCGTCGCCGTGACCGGGGCTGACGCAGGGCCAGGACCTGCGGCGAGCCCCGCGACGGGAGCAGAGCGGGACCCCGGAGAGACCGCCGAAAGAGCACGTTTCGTCAGCAGCAGCACCAGCAGCGCCACGACGCCTCCGGCACCCACGACCGCGAACCCGGCCGAGGCGCCGCCCCGCTCGATGACGGGCCCCACCACGGCCGTTCCCGCCGCGGCCCCCACTCCGAAGGTTGTGACCAGCCAGGAGAAGGCCTCGGTGACGGTACCGGACGGAGCGTGCCGGTCCACGACCACGAACGCACAAGCCAGAGCCGGGGCCAGGAAGACACCCGAGAGACCCGCCAGCGCGGTCATCGCGACCACGCCGGGCACCAGAACCAGCGGCATGTATCCCGCGGCGAGGGCGAGAACAAGCCAGATCAGCCGCCGCTCCGGCGCTCCGGCCCAGTGCCGCGCCCCGTAGACGACACCGCCGACGAGCGCGCCGAAGCCCAGCGCCGAGAGCAGATAGCTGGAGATGAGGGCTTCCCCGTGGTCGTCCGCGTAGCTGACGGCGGCGACGGCGATGGCGCCGAGCGCGAGCCCGACGAAGAAGAAGGTGCCGAGCAGCGCGAGCAGCCCCGCCGAGCGGAGCGCGCCCAGCCAGTGAGCCTCGCGCGGTTCGGAGCGCCATTTACGGGAGGGGGGCGAGACGACGACCGAGAGCGCGCCGAACACCCCGAGCGCGTTGATGACCAGCAGTGCGGCCGCCTCGTTCCAGTAGGCGACGATCAGGGTCACCAGCAGCGGCCCCACGGCGAACATCACTTCCTGGGCCACGGCGTCCAGTGCGTACGCTCTGTGCACCTTCTCGGGGCCCTTGAGCACACCCGGCCACAGCGCTCGCAAGCCGCCCTCCAGCGGCGGCGTGGCGACTCCGGCCAGCAGCACCGCAACGGCAGCCACGGTGACGGGGTCGATGCCCACCAGCGCGAACAGCGCCATACCGAGCGCCGAGAGCAGTGCGGCCGGGAACATCACGCGCGGCTGCCCGTAGAGGTCGACGAGCCGTCCCAGCAGCGGCTGCCCGACCGCGGTCGCGAGCCCGTAGACGGCGGACAGCACACCCGCGAGCGTGTAGCCACCGCCTTCAGCCCGGGTGAACAGGACGATCACCAGTGCGGCCGTGGCGTTGGGAAGCCTCCCGATGAGGGTGCCCACGAGCAGCCGCACGGCGTGCCGGGCCCGGAGCAGTTCGGCATAGCCCGTCGCCATCGCTGGCTCCCCTCCGCGTCACTCCGGCACGTTGTACGTATAACTGGCGAGGTAATACGTACCATGTCGCTGACCCACGGTCCACTCCGGGCACGCTGCCAGGGGCGGGGAAGGAGCGCAGGAATGGCGAGCACCCGGCGGCCCGGCGCCGCGGCCCGGCCGCGCGCGACCCCCTCCCCCGGGCCCGCGGCGGCCGAGGACGCATCCGCCGGCACCCGCCCCACCAGCCGCGACGTCGCCCGCTACGCGAGCGTTTCGCAAGCGACGGTCTCCCTCGTACTCGGCGGGAAGTGGCAGGGGCGGGTCTCGCCGCGTACGGCCGAAAATGTACGGTCGGCCGCCCGCACACTCGGTTACCGGCCCAACCTCGCCGCTCGCAGCCTGCGGCTGGGCCGAACGCGCACCGCCCTGCTCGTCGTGCCGGCTCTTACCCACGACTATTTCGCCCGGGTGCATGCGGGTGCCTCCCGCGTCGCCGCCGAGCACGACTTCGGTGTCGTCCTCTACCCCTCGCCCGAAGGGACCGGGCCGGCTGTCGACCCCTTCGGATCCGCACGTGCCGCTCTCGACGGCGTGATCGCCTCCTCCATGGCTCCCGAGGCTCTCGCCGCGCTGCGCGACGGCGGCCAGCTGCCGCTCGTCATGCTGGACAGCGATCCGCAAGGCGACCCGGCCGCCGCCACCGTCAACCTCGACATCGCCGACGGCATGCACCAGGCCGCCCGCCACCTGCTGGATCTGGGCCACCGGCGCATCGCCCACCTCGCCGCCGCGGTGGACAGCTGGACCTTCGGTGTACGGGCACGCTCCCTGCACGAGGCGGTCGCGGGGACGGCGGGGGCGGTGGTGGGAACCGAGCGTTCCGACCTCAGCGTCGAGGACGCTCTTCGCGCCGCGACCCGCGCCCTCTCGGCTCAGCCGAGGCCCACCGCGCTGATCTGCGACGACGACCTGCTGGCGGCCGGTGCGTGCAAGGCGGCGCGGCGCCTGGGCCTGCGGGTGCCGGAAGACGTTTCCGTGACGGGGTTCGACGATCTGAGCCTCGCGACCGCGCTGGAGCCCGAGTTGACGACGGTGCGGCTGCCCGCCGAGGAGGTCGGGGCAACGGGGATGCACGCTCTGCTGGCCGTACTGGCAGGCCGGGAGGCACAGACACCGGTGCTGCCGGTCCAGCTCGTCCACCGGGGCTCCACGGCCCCTCCCCCTGCGGAAACTCCCGCTGCCGGCAGCTGAACTCCGCCGATACGACGGCGCGTACGGCCGGGAACTCGTACAACGCATCGTGCCCCGGCGGGTGTTGGGCCCGCCGGGGCACGCGCACGATGCGATCTTCCTCAGCGACGAGGGCCCAGGCCCCCGCCTGTGGCCGCTACTCCTCCGAGCCGGAGTCCTTCGAATCCCCGGAGTCGTCGCCCGCCGATCCTGCAGAACCGGCCGAGTCCGACTCGTCCTCGCCCAGCAGACGCTTGAGCTGAGGGCCCAGCACACGCTTGAACTTGCGCTGCTGCACGCGGCTGCGGTCGAGCAGTGCCACCTCCAACTGGTCGGCGGTCACCTCGCGTTCACCGCCGTTGTTGTCCCGTGCCAGGGACTCCATGCCGAGCTTGACGGCCTCGGCCAGCGTCATGTCGTCGCGGTGACGCTCCTCCAGGTAAGTGTTGATCTGGTCGGAGTTTCCGCCGACGGCGAGCGAGCCGTGCTCGTCCACGATCGAGCCGTCATGGGGCAGCCGGTAGATCTGGTCGTCCTCAGGCCCCGGCCCGACCTCCGCGACGATCAGCTCCACCTCATACGGCTTCTCGGCCGCGCTGGAGAAGATGGTGCCCAGGGTCTGGGCGTAGACGTTCGCCAGGCCTCGCGCCGTCACATCGGCCCGGTCGTAGGTGAAGCCCCGCAGATCCGCGTAACGGACGCCGCCGATACGCAGGTTCTCGAACTCGTTGTACTTGCCGACCGCCGCGAAGGCGATGCGGTCGTAGATCTCGCTGATCTTGTGAAGTGACCTCGAGGGGTTCTCGGCGACGAACACGATGCCGTCGGTGTACTGCAGCACGACCACACTGCGTCCCCGCGCGATGCCCTTGCGGGCGTACTCGGCGCGGTCCGCCATGGCCTGCTGGGGTGAGACGTAGAACGGCGTCGACACCGGCTATCCGTCCCTTCCTGTCCTGTAAGAGGGCACCGAAGGCCCCGTGGCCATTAGGAGAGCGGGGCCTGCGGCCCGTTGGGCAGCTGGAGCCGGCCCTCGTGCATCGTGCGGACGAGCTCCGAGACGTCCGACTCGGGAAGCTTGCGGCAGCCTTCGTCGGAGATGACCGTGAGCGTCGGGTAGATCCGCCGGGTCATGTCGGGGCCGCCGGTCGCCGAGTCGTCGTCCGCCGCGTCGTAGAGCGCCTGCAAGGCCACGGTGGACACCTGCTGCTCCGTCAGGTCCTCCCGGTGCAGCTTCTTCAGCGAACCGCGCGCGAAGACCGAGCCCGAGCCGACGGCGGTGAAGCCCACCTCTTCGGAACGGCCCCCCGTCACGTCGTAGGAGAAGATCCGGCCCTTCTCACGGTCGACGTCGTATCCCGCGAAGACCGGGACGACCGCGAGGCCTTGGAGCGCCATGCCGAGGTTGCTGCGGATCATCGTGGAGAGCCTGTTGGCCTTGCCCTCCAGGGAGAGC
>DATMEI010000270.1:0-5292 GCA_035556995.1 Streptomyces sp. | reverse complement strand
CGACTGCGTGACGACGTCAGGGGGCGCCGGTGCGCAGCCCACCTCGCGACCACGGGAGCACCTCTTGGCATTGCCGCCCACATCCATGACGACCAAGCACCTCTTCGTCACGGGGGGTGTGGCTTCCTCGCTCGGCAAGGGCCTCACCGCCTCAAGCCTGGGTGCGCTCCTGAAGGCACGGGGGCTTCGCGTCACGATGCAGAAGCTCGACCCCTATCTGAACGTCGACCCCGGCACCATGAACCCGTTCCAGCACGGTGAGGTGTTCGTCACCAACGACGGCGCCGAGACCGACCTGGACATCGGGCACTACGAACGCTTCCTCGACGTCGACCTCGACGGCTCCGCCAACGTCACCACGGGCCAGGTCTACTCCTCCGTGATCGCCAAGGAGCGGCGGGGTGACTATCTCGGCGACACCGTGCAGGTCATCCCGCACATCACGAACGAGATCAAGAGCCGCATCAGGCGCATGGCCACCGACGACGTCGACGTCGTCATCACCGACGTCGGCGGCACGGTCGGCGACATCGAGTCGCTGCCCTTCCTCGAAGCCGTCCGCCAGGTCCGCCACGAAGTCGGCCGGGACAACGTCTTCGTCGTACACATCTCGCTGCTGCCCTACATCGGGCCGTCGGGTGAGCTGAAGACCAAGCCCACACAGCACTCCGTGGCGGCGCTGCGCAGCATCGGCATCCAGCCCGACGCGATCGTGCTGCGGGCCGACCGCGAGGTGCCGCGCTCCATCAAGCGCAAGATCTCGCTGATGTGTGACGTGGACGACGCCGCTGTCATCGCCTGCAAGGACGCGCCCTCGATCTACGACATCCCCAAGGTCGTTCACACGGAGGGCCTCGACGCCTACGTCGTACGGAAACTGGATCTGCCCTTCCGTGACGTGGACTGGACCCAGTGGGACGACCTGCTGCGCCGCGTGCACGACCCCGACCACGAGGTGACGGTCGCGCTCGTCGGCAAGTACATCGATCTGCCCGACGCCTATCTGTCCGTGACGGAGGCCTTGCGTGCCGGCGGTTTTGCCAACAATGCGCGCGTAAAGGTCAAATGGGTCACTTCGGACGATTGCCGTACGGCGGAGGGTGCGCGCCGGCAGCTCGGCGACTGCGACGCGATCTGCATCCCCGGCGGCTTCGGTGAGCGCGGCGTCGAGGGCAAGCTCTCCACCATCACCTACGCCCGTGAGAACAAGATCCCGCTTCTCGGCCTCTGCCTCGGCCTCCAGTGCATCGTCGTCGAGGCCGCGCGGAACCTGGCGGGCATCGAGGGCGCCAACTCCACGGAGTTCGAGCAGGGGACGGCACACCCGGTGGTCTCCACCATGGCCGAACAGCTCGACATCGTCGCGGGCGAGGGCGACATGGGCGGCACCATGCGGCTCGGTCTCTACCCCGCCAAGCTCGCCGAGGGTTCGATCGTGCGCGAGGTCTACGGCGGCGAGCCCTACGTCGAGGAGCGCCACCGGCACCGCTACGAGGTCAACAACGCCTACCGCGGCGAGCTGGAGAAGAAGGCGGGTCTGGTCTTCTCCGGGACCTCACCGGACAACAAGCTGGTGGAGTACCTGGAGTATCCGCGCGAGGTGCATCCGTACCTGGTCGCCACTCAGGCCCACCCGGAGCTGCGCTCCCGGCCCACGCGCCCGCATCCTCTCTTCGCCGGTCTGGTCAAGGCCGCGGTGGCCCGGCAGCAGGGCGAGGGCTGAGCCATGGCGCAGGAACAGCAGCAGGTACGCCCCGGCAGCACCCACATCGCGGACACCGCGCAGAAGTGGGAGGTCACGGCGACCGAAGTGCCCTTCGAGGGCAAGAAGACCAGCGTGCGGACCGACGACGTCGTCATGCCCGACGGCTCGGTCGTACGCCGCGACTACCAGGTGCACCCCGGTTCCGTCGCCGTACTCGCGCTCGACGAGGAGGACCGCGTGCTGGTGCTGAGCCAGTACCGGCACCCGGTCCGGCAGAAGCTGTGGGAGATTCCCGCCGGACTGCTCGACGTCCCCGGTGAGAACCCGCTGCACGCGGCCCAGCGCGAGCTGTACGAGGAAGCTCACGTCAAGGCAGAGGACTGGCGTGTGCTGACCGACGTCTACACCACCCCCGGCGGCTCCGACGAGGCCGTACGCATCTTCCTCGCCCGTGAGATCTCCGCCGCTGAAGGCGAGCGCTTCGAGGTCTCCGAGGAGGAGGCCGACATGGAGCTCGCCAGGGTGCCGCTGGCCGATCTCGTACGGGGCGCGCTGGAGGGGGAGTTGCACAACAACTGCATCGTGGTGGGCGCGTTGGCCCTGACCGCGGCCCGCCACGGGCCCGGCCTCCACACGCTGCGGCCGGCCGACGCCCCGTGGCCCGCACGTCCCTTCGAGCGGTAGTACCGGCGGGGCGGGGCTCCCGCTCCCTCCGGCTCCCTCCCGGTCCCTTCGTTGGGTCCCGCTGACCCGATGCGGTGATCTCGCAGCCGGGCACGCGCCGCGCGCCACGCACCCGTCCGCCTGCGGTGAACTACGCTCTGTGCGTTCCCGCTCGCGGCTGCGGCGGGCTCGTATGAGGGCGCAGGTGGACGGGAGCGTGGCCCGTGACGGAGCAAGCGGTGCAGCCCACAGGCACGGACGCGCCCGACGCGACGAGCCCGGCGGAAACAGGCGGTGGCGACTCCACCGGGGGCACCCGAAGCGGGAGTGGTGAAGGCGCCGCTCCGGGCGGGACGTTCGTGGGCCGCAGCCGCGAACTGGCCGATCTGCAGACCGACATGGAGCGGGCCGGACTCCACACTCTCTCCGGCCGCCCCTCCCCGCACACCCGCGTGCTGCTCGTCGCGGGCAGGGCGGGTTCGGGACGTACGACGCTGGCCGAGGCGTTCGTGAGTGCGGTCGCAGGCCGCTTCCCCGACGGGGTGCTGCGCGCCGGTCTCACGGACCCCGGCGGTACGCCCGTACCCACGGAGCGCACCGTCCGTGACCTGCTCGCCGCGCTGGGGCCCGACCCAGTCCCCGCGGGCGCGGACGAGGACGAACTCACCGGGACGCTGCGTGCGGCGCTCGGGCGGCGCCGACTCCTGCTGTTCCTCGACGATGTGGCGACGCCGGAGCAGGTGCTCGACCTGCTGCCCGACAGCCGTGACTGCCTCGTCGTGGCGGTGGCCTCCGGGCCGCTCACGGGCGTACCGGATGTCAGGCCGTGCACGCTCGGCGGTCTCGACCGGCCGGCGGCCGTGTCGCTCCTGGCCTCCCGTTCGGGTGCCCCGCACCGCACCACCGTCGACCCGGGCAGCGCCGACCTGGTGGCCGAAGCGTGCGGCGACCTTCCCGCCGCGCTGGTCATGGTCGGCGGATGGCTGGCCGCGAGGCCCAAGCTCTCCGTCGCCGACGCGGCCAAGCAGCTCGGCCTGCTCCCTCACGCCGATCCGCTGGAGCGTGCCTTCCGGCTGGTTGCCGACTCCCTGGCCAAGGCGCCCGCCCGCGTCCTGCGCATGCTGGCCCTGGCACCGGCCGGGCTGGCGGACGCGCACACCGCCTCCTCGCTCGCGGGGTGCTCCGTCGCCACCGCGCAGAGCATCCTCGAGGAGTTCCTGCGGCTCGGGCTGGTGCGCAAGAGCACGCTCGCGCCGGGCTGTTACGCCGTGCCGCGCTGTCTCGACGCGCTGCTGCGCGCCGAACTGGACGAGCAGGAGGGCCCGGAGGAGGCGATGCTCGCCCGGGCACGGATGCTGGAGCGGACCGTACGGCGGTTGCGGGCCTGCCATGCGATCACCGAGCCGGAGGAATCGGAGGTCCGCAAGCGGCTGGCGTTCCTGCCGCGCACGGTCCGGTTCGGCACCGCAGCCGCTGCCCGGCACTGGCTGGAGGAACGGCGCCCGGCCATGATCGCCGCCGCCCGCCTGGCGGTTGCCGAGGGCGAAGGCCGGCTCGACGGCCTCGCCCGCCGGCTGATCTCCGCGCTCGCCCGCGCCTTCGACGCGCACAGGTCACCGGAGGAGGCCGCTCCCGAGCTGTACCGGCTCCACGAACTCGTACTCGACGTCGCCGAGCGTGCCGGGCTCCAGCGTGAGCGGGCCGCCGCGCTGCTGAATCTGGGCGACCTGGACGCCCGTACGGGCAGGCACCCCCGCGCTCTCGCGCGCTACCGCGCCGCCCTGGACGCGGCCCGTGACGGCCGTACGGGACCGAAGGGCCGCAGCGTGCCGGACCATTTCGCGGCCGGCCGTGCCCTGGAGTCCATCGGCAGTACGTACGAGGACCTCGGCGACTGGGAGCGCGCCGCCGACTGGTACGGACGTGCCCTCGAACACCACCAGACCAGGGACGTGCAGGCGGCGGCAGCCCGCCTGCACGGGCGGCTGGGCGCCGTGCACACCTGTGCCGGACGGTTCGGTGACGCGCTGCGCGAATGGCGCGCCGCCGCCGCGAACTTCCGCAGGCTGGGGGATCCACGGGCACACGCTCGCGCTCTGAGCGAGGTCGCCAGGGTGCAGGAGTACGCGGACCGGCCGCAGGAGGCGGTACGCACCTGCCGTCTCGCGCTCGAAGCCGTGAAGGGAGCTCAGGACGTGCGGCTGCGGGCTGCGCTGCTGCTGAGGCTGGCCGACGCCTGCGACCGGATCGGCGACGTACGCGAGGGCCGCAAGCACCGGCAAGCGGCCGATGAGCTGCTCCAACCCGGCAATGACGGCCGTGACACAGAGGCAGCCTACGAAACCAATAGCTAACGCGGAAAAGATTGCTGGTTTGTAAGGCTGGACACGACAGGATCCTTCATTAGACTGGCGTGGCCGTGGCTGCCCGAGAAACATCCGGCATACCTCACATCTGCTGCTGTAACGGGATGTGCGCCACGATCGCTTCCGGCGTCCTCCGACGTGGAAGCTTTCCGAGAAACCCCAGAGTCAAGGACCGTGATCGACGTGAAGGTCGGCATCCCCCGCGAGGTCAAGAACAACGAGTTCCGCGTGGCCATCACCCCGGCCGGGGCGCACGAACTCGTACGCAACGGACACCAGGTCGTCGTGGAGCGGGGTGCCGGAGTCGGCTCCTCCATCCCGGACGAGGAGTACGTCGCCGCCGGAGCAACCATCCTGGGCTCCGCCGACGAGGTCTGGGCCACCGCCGACATGCTGCTGAAGGTCAAGGAGCCGGTCGCCGAGGAGTACGGGCGCCTGCGCAAGGACCAGACGCTCTTCACGTACCTCCACCTCGCCGCCTCCCGTGAGTGCACGGACGCGCTGCTGGAGTCGGGCACGACCGCCATCGCGTACGAGACCGTGGAGACCGGCGGCCGC
>DATMEI010000269.1:0-4672 GCA_035556995.1 Streptomyces sp. | reverse complement strand
ACGACCGACGCGGTGTAGAGCGCCTTGTCCGAGGGGGTGCGCAGGCTGTGCGGCGCCTCGGGGAGGCCCGCGAGGTACGAACCCCAGCTGGCGTCGTATGCGCGAACCGCCGCATGAAATCCGGTCTTCAGCGAGCGCCGTGCCGTCTTGACCGCTTCCGCGGCCTCCTCGCCGAAGCCCAGCACCACCGTCTGCCGGGTACGGGCGCAGCCGTCCAGCCTGAGGCGTCCCAGCTGCACGACGTTGCCCGGTCCGGCGGTGGAGTAGTGGTGCTCCAACCGGCCGTTGTTCTCGGAGAGTTCACTCCATCCGTCGTTCACGCCGAGGTAGCCGACGGTGGACTCGGCGAAGCCGTCCTGGGCAAGCAGTGCACTCGCGGCGTGCTTGTCCTCCGCGACCAGCGCACCGTCCTGCGGGAAGGCGCGGTCGTCGTTCCCCTCGCCGGACAGCGACGGATCGTGCAGCACGAAAACCTGCAACGGGGTGCCGGTCTCCGAGCGGACCTCGACATCGATGAGGACGCTCGCACGCTCCGGGTCCGTGACGTACTGCGTGACGGCAGTCCAGCCCTTGCCCCTGCTGGTCTGCCGGTAGCCGGGAGCGCCTCCCTGACCGGACAGTTCCGTTCGGTTCTCCGCGTCGCTGAGCCGCTGGACGAACGTTTCCCCGTCGGTGATCACCAGCTCCGTATGCCGGCTGGCCGGGGTGCTCAGGTCCGGGTAGTACGTCTCGCTCATCCGGCCGCCCTGCAACGTGAACCACACAGGGCTCTGTTTCGTCAGGGAGGTGCCGAACCCCACCTTGTCGGCCGGGTCGAAACGCGCGTCGCTGCCCGGGCCGCCGGGCGCCTCGCCGGACGCCCTCGCCGCAGCGCTGGCCGTGGCCTCCGTGCCTGTCGCGCTGTCGGCCCTGGCCGCGCCGGCAAGCGGAACGGGTGCGGCCAGCGCCGAGGCTCCGACAAGCGCGGCTCTGAGGAAGTTCCGACGGGAGTTCGTACGCACGCATCCTCCAGTTGAGGAGTGGAGCCGGCAGTGGCCCGCACAGATGAGTTCACCATGTGAAGTCGTTTGCCCTGACGACCACCTCATGAGTGAGCGAAAGCCTTACCGCGGAAGACCCCTTCGTCAAGAGAGGGGAGTCTGACTCCAAGGAATGAACGCACACGCGTCGTTTGAGGCGCCATACACCACATGTTCCCGTTGTCCTGCGGCAGTTGAGGCGGGGGGATTCTGCGCGGGCGTCAGTCGCCGACGCGGGCGATCAGCACGCAGGCGTCGTCCTCGCGCTCCCGGTCGCCGAACTCCTCGACGACGGCCCGCACACACTCCTGTGCCGTACGGGCGGAGGCGAAGCGCCCGGCGAGGGCGAGCAGCCGCTCCGAGCCGTTCACTGCTCGGTCCTCGGCGGCGCTCACGGGGTCACTGCCCGGCGCGTCACCGGCCAACTGGCCGCCGCGCGGCACGAGTCCGTCCGTGTGCAGCACCAACAGGTCGCCGGACTGGAGCACTTCGGTGCACTGTCCGTACGCGGCACCGGAGGTCGCGCCCAGCAGCACACCTTCCGGCGGGTGCAGGATGTGCCCCGCGCCGTCACGGAAGAGCAGCGGCGCCGGATGTCCGGCCTGCGACCAGGTGAGCGTGCGGTCGCCGGGCTGGTACCGGCAGCACACCGCGCTGCCCAGGGCCGGCTGAGCAGCCGAGTCGAGCAGCTGATTGAGGTGGCCCATCAGCGCTCCGGGCTCCACACCGGCGACGGCCATGCCGCGCACCGCCCCCAGCAGCATGGCCATACCCGAAGTGGCCGCCACGCCGTGCCCGGTGAGGTCGCCGGTGGAGAGCAGCGTGGCACCGTCGGGCAGTTGGAGCGCGTCGTACCAGTCACCGCCGATCAGTGCGCTGGTCGCGGACGGCAGATAGTGCGAGGCGATGTCCAGCGCGCCGCGCGTGTGCCCGTCTCCCTGAGGGAAGCGCTGGGAGCCGCGCCACGGGGGCAGCACGGACTCCTGCAGCTCGACTGCGACGCGCCGTTCGGTCTGTGCGGCGTGCCGCTCGTGGCGCACCGTCTCACGCGACTCGTGTACTGCCAGTTCACTGCGGCGCAGCTCGCTCACGTCGCGCAGAACGGCCCACATGGCAGCGGTGCCGCCGTGGTCGTCGAGCACGGGTTCACCCAGCAGATGGAGGGTCCGTACGGCGCCGTCCGGACGCATGATCCGGAACTCCTGGTCGATGGGCCTGCCGTCCACCAGGCAGTCGGTCACGGCGCCCGCAAGCAGAGGCTGGTCGTCGGGGAGCACCCAGGACGGCAGTTCGTCCAGAGAGAGGGGATCCTCCTCGGGGGACCGCCCGAAGATGGCGTACAGCTCCTCGGACCAGGAGACCTCGTCGGTCAGCAGATTCCACTCGGCGCTGCCCGCGCGTACGGGCAGCAGGCGGGGCTCTGCGGTGCCCGCTCCGTCGTCGTCGTGGTTCCGACCGCGGTGGTACGGGCTGCGCTCTTCGAAGCCGTCTGCCGCCTCGCTGCGTAAGACCTCCGCGGGCGCGCCCGCGCGGAGCTGCCCGAGGTGTTCGTCCAGGCCGTCGACGTGGTGAGCCGCGAGGTCGCACAGAGCGCGCTGCCAGCGGGACGTGGGGTCCTCCGCCCCGTCTCCGTCCTCGCCTGCCACGCGCGGACGGACGGCGTCGATCTCGCCGCGCAGACGGCGCGCCTGCGTGATCAGCGCGTCCAGCGCGCCGCGCTCGGGCGGCTGGGAGGCCGGACGGTCCGCATCGAGGTGGGAGGGCATGCTGTCTCTCCGATACGGGATATGAGGACTCTGTTACGACTGTTGCACAGGCTGCGACGGGCCGTAAGTGGTTTGGCGATACCCGATCCGGTGGTGCTGAGGGCATATGTCCGCCGCTTCACAGTCACATCGCGGCCGCACCACAGCGGCTCCACCGCCGCTTCGCCGGGTGGAGAGGCGCCCCGCAGAGAGCGGAACAGGGAATTCCCGGTAGGCTCCCGGCGCCGGACCGGGGGGGATTCTGCCGACCCTGAAAACCCAGGAGTAGAACCACGCCCACCGGCAAGGATGCTGGTCAACGGAAATCCCGTTGCCAGTCGAAGACCCCGCACCGGATGCTGACCTCATGTTCGTCGATCCCGTCGATTCAGACATAGCGCCCAGCGGTACGCTGCTCGGCCTCCTGCAGCGAGGCCGCGGCGACGGCACGCTGCACGCCCTGGCGGCGCCACGCGCCGAAGCGCTCGCCGCGCTCCGGCAGTGCGTACTCCACGATCCCCGGCGGGACTGGCAGATCGAGCACCGTTCGCTCTACTACGCCCGGCTCCACGTGGAGCTGGACGCCTCGCTCGACGACATCGAGAAACACCTCTTCCATCCCGAGGACGAACTCACGGCCGCGGAGGACTCCGAGGTGCGTACGGGGCTCGCTCTGTCCGTGCTCGGCCACCTCGCCTCCTACAAGAACACCGCCGCGCTGCGGCTCCTGCGCCGGTACGCCACTTCCGGGGCCAACTGGCAGTGGGCTCTCGACGAACTGGCCGTACGCGACGACGACGCCGGCCTGCGTCCGCTGGGCCCCGCCGTGCTCGCCCGCTTCCCCCAGACCCCCGAGGGCGACGCGGAACTGGCCGCGGCTGCCCGCGACGCCTTCGAGCCCCGCCCGTGGCGGCTGTGGGCCGAGGACGCCGCCCACCCCGAGCAGTCCGGCCGGCTGATGAGGGTGCGCGAGCAGGGCTGTTTCGACCGCTGGCAGCGGCAGATGCACGGGCAGGGACCCCGCCCCGGCTGGAGCGTCCGCGAAGTCCTCGACTGGGCACAGGAGGGGTACGACCAGCACCCGCGCGTCTCCCGCGAGTCCGCGGCGGCCCGCTGCCTGTCCGCCGTGGCAGGCCCCGAGGACCGTGCGGAACTCCTCGCCGCCGCACGCGGCCCGCGCGAGGCCGCCCGCGTCGCCGCGCTCCGGCATCTCGCCGAACGGGGCGACGCCGACGCCCTCGACCTCATCGAGCTGGCCGCCTCCGACCCCGACGAGACGGTCTCGCAGGCTGCGCTGTGCTCCTTTGCCCGTATGCGCAGCACCGCGGCGATCGTCCGTGCCAGGCAGTGGGCAGCCGCCCCCGAAAGCACGCTGCCCGAGGGCCTGGCCACCGTGGCCGCCGAGATGCTGGCCTGCTGCGGCGGCAGGCAGGACGCCGAAGCCGTCCTGGCCGCGCTGCGCCGTACCGTCCGCCGGAAGGGCCCGGACAGCGACGCACTGTGGCCGCTGGTGGACGGCGTGGGACGCCTCGGCGTCGGATGTGCCGCACCTGTGCTGCGGCACGTCTACCGGGAGACGGGCTCCTCGCAGCTGCGCGGCCGTGCGGCCGCCGCGCTCGCCGTGACCGACCCCTCCTTCGCCGCGGGCTTCGCGGTGGAATGCCTGTGGGACTGCGAGGAGACCACGCGCGAACTGGCCGCCGAGTACGCGGCGACGGGGGACGAGCGGGTCGTCGAACGCCTGCGCAGGCTCGCTGCCGACCCCGCCGAGGAGGCGGGCGTGCAGAGCGCTGTACGAGGCAGGCTCAGCCCGGACGCCGGACGCTGAGACCGTCAGGAAGCCGAGCCTGTACGGACGTTGAGCTTCCTCACACACGTTCACAAGCCGGCCCGGCCGGGGCTAAGCCT
>DATMEI010000268.1:0-2174 GCA_035556995.1 Streptomyces sp. | reverse complement strand
TCGGTGACCACGGCGTCGACTGCGAAGTCCGCGATCTCGCCCGAGGTCATCATCGGGCGGCGCTCGCGCCCGGACTCACCGTGGATGCCGATACCGAGCTCGAGCTCGCCTGGCGGCAGATCGAAGGTGGGCTTGCCCCTGGAGGGGGTCGTGCAGGAGCTCAGCGCCACGCCGAAGCTGCGGGAGGAGTCGGCGACCTGGCGTGCCATCGACTCCACACGCTCCAGCGGCGCACCCTCCTCGGCGAGCGCTCCGGCGATCTTCTCGACGTACAGCGTCGCGCCGGTGCCGCGCCTACCGGCCGTGAAGTCGCTGTCCGTGACGGCCACATCGTCCTGCACCAGCACCTTGCCGATCTGGATGCCCTCGTCCTCGGCCAGCTCGGCGGCCAAGTCGAAGTTCAGGACGTCGCCGGTGTAGTTCTTCACCACGAAGAGAACGCCCTTGCCGCTGTCCACGGCCGCTGCCGCCCGCGTCATCTGGTCCGGCACGGGAGAGGTGAAGACCTCGCCGGGGCAGGCGGCGTCCAGCATGCCGCGGCCCACGAACCCGCCGTGCAGGGGTTCGTGGCCCGAGCCGCCACCGGAGACAAGAGCGACCTTGTCGGCCACGGGGGCGTCCCCGCGTACGACGACGCGGTTCGCCACATCGACCGTGAGCTCGGGATGCGCGGCGGCCACACCGCGCAGCGCGTCCGCGACGACGTTCTCCGGCACATTGATCAGCATCTTCATTGATACCTCCGAGTGAGCGTGGCACTGTCCCTCTGGCCGCTGTTCCTACACGTCAGAGCTGGGATCGCGGGTTGATGATCTTGATGGTTCCGGCGGTGTGAGGCGGACGTGGCGGATCTCGGGCCCGCGTGCAACCGGATCCGTGACTGCTCATCAGGATCGCCGACGGCTCTCCGTGCAGCGGCTACCGACGCTCCTCGGCGGCGAGGGGCGCTGCGCCTTGTGGCATCGGACGTGACCTGGTCTGGCTGCACACCTACAGCCTGCCGCAATGCGCCGCCACTGCGGAGATCCGCGCTGTGTTCCCGGCAGTTTTCGCCGTGGTGCGTACGCGGGTGCAGTGCGGCGCGGACGGCTGACGGCTGGTCAGCCCAGTTCGAGGCTGGTGACGCCGAAGATGCGCTCCGGCCGCGTCGCGGGGACCGCTCCCGCGTACATCCGCACGGTGTGGGAGGTGGGCACCAGGCCGCGGGAGGTGGCAAGGGCGACGGCTGCCTCGTGTGTCTCGGGGATGTCGACATGAACCTCGTCGTCCGGGCTGAGGTGCGCGGTCAGAGAGTCGAAGAGGGCTTCGGCGGTCTGTGGTGTGTCGGCGAAGAGGGGGCCGATGCGCCGGCCGGAGCGGGCCTGGCGGACCACTCCGTAGCCGGCGATGTCACCCTCACGCATGAAGACGTGAGCGGAGTGGCCCTCAGCGGCCAGCCAGCGTTCGAGGAAGGCGCGTCGTCCGGCTGGAAAGCACTGCCGGTCGTATGCCGCGACCGCCTCGAAGTGCTCCTCGGTCACGGGCACCACGGAAGGTGAAGGGCCGCCGGGCTGTGTGGGACGTCCGGAGTAGCGCCCGGTGCGGTAGGCGGGGGTGAAACCCGAGCGTCTGTACGTCTCCTCCTGGGCGGGCACAGCGTCCAGGCCGATGGTCCGCTTCCCCGCGTGCGGTACGGCCTGACGCCAGGTGGCCATGCCCAGGCCGTTGCCCCGGTGAACGGGGTCCACCAGGTAGTAGCCCAGGAACGCGTAATCCTCCGAGTAGTTGACGACCGAGACGGCGGAGACGGGCCGCCCGTCGCGGTGTCCGATGAAGAAACCGGCGGGATCCGTGGGGTGGAAGCAGGCCGTATCGCCCAGGCCGGGGTTCCACTCCTCCTTGGCGGCCCACCCCTCCACCCGGAGCCATTCC
Organism: Streptomyces sp.; assembly: GCA_035556995.1. Lineage (GTDB taxonomy): Bacteria > Actinomycetota > Actinomycetes > Streptomycetales > Streptomycetaceae > Streptomyces. The sequence goes on along the minus strand of DATMEI010000268.1, from coordinate 263 downwards.
TCCAACGAGGCGCGGGTGACGCGGAGCTCACCCGCACCGTTGCCGCTGTGCGGCCCTGATCCGGGCACGGCGGCGTACGGTGCGCCGGCGGAGGACGGGTCCTGGCTGGGGGAGGGCTGATGCGCGGCGTCGTCGCTGAGGGGGTTCATTCCTTGTGTTCGTCCTTTCCCGTAGGTGCCTGTGCGGTCGTTGCCGGCCGCGGGCGGGCGCCGTGAGACGCGTCAGATCAGGTCCATCGCGGCCACTTCGTCGGGCCGGCCGTA
>DATMEI010000267.1:0-4867 GCA_035556995.1 Streptomyces sp. | reverse complement strand
CTCGACGTTGAGGATCTTTCCCCGGATCGGGAGGATCGCCTGGTACTCCGGGTTCCGGCCGGACTTGGCCGAGCCGCCGGCGGAGTCGCCCTCCACGATGAAGATCTCGCACTTGGCCGGGTCGTTCGACTGGCAGTCGCTCAGCTTGCCCGGCAGCGACGCCGTCTCCAACAGCCCCTTGCGGCGGGTCAGATCACGCGCCTTGCGGGCCGCCACCCGCGCCGTCGCCGCCTGGATGCCCTTACGGATGATGTCCGCGGCCTCATTGGGATTGCGGTCCAGCCAGTCGGTCAGATGCTCGTGACTGACCTTCTGCACGAAGGTCTTCGCCTCCGTGTTGCCCAGCTTCGTCTTCGTCTGACCCTCGAACTGCGGCTCACCCAGCTTCACCGAGATGATCGCCGTCAGACCCTCGCGGATGTCCTCACCGGTGAGGTTGTCGTCCTTCTCGCGCAGCAGCCTCTTGTCCCGCGCATACCGGTTGATCAATCCCGTCAGCGCCGCACGGAAACCCTCCTCGTGCGTGCCGCCCTCATGCGTGTGGATCGTGTTCGCGAAGGAGTAGACGCCCTCGCTGTACTGGCTGTTCCACTGCATCGCGATCTCGACCGAGAGCAGGCGCTCCTTGTCCTCGGCCTCGATGTCGATCACCGTGGGGTGCACCAACTCGCCCTTACGGGAGTTGAGATAGCGCACGAAGTCGGTGATGCCGCCCTCGTAGTGGTAGCGGACCGAGAGCTGCCGGCCCTCCTCGTCCACATGCTCCGGACGCTCATCCGTCAGCTCGATCGTCAGGCCCTTGTTCAAGAAGGCCATCTCCTGAAAGCGGCGGGAGAGCGTCTCATACGAGTAATCCGTGCTCTCAAAGATCTCCGTGTCCGCCCAGAACGTCACCGTGGTGCCGGTCGCGTCCGTCTTCTCGTTGCGCTGCAACGGAGCCGTGGGCGCACCGAGCTTGTAGTCCTGCGTCCAGCGGTAGCCGTCCGTCTTGATCTCCACCGACACCCGCTGCGACAGCGCGTTCACGACGGAGACACCGACACCGTGCAGACCACCGGAGACCGCGTAACCGCCGCCCCCGAACTTGCCGCCCGCGTGCAGCACGGTCAGCACGACCTCCACCGCCGGCCTGCCCTCGGACGGCACGATGCCCACAGGAATGCCACGGCCGTTGTCCACGACGCGCACGCCGCCGTCGGCCAGCAGCGTCACGCTGATCGTGTCCGCGTGCCCGGCCATCGGCTCGTCCACGGCGTTGTCCACGACCTCTTGGACCAGGTGATGCAGACCACGCTCACCGGTCGACCCGATGTACATGCCGGGCCGCTTACGCACCGCCTCGAGGCCTTCCAGGACGGTGATCGCACTCGCGTCGTACGACGGCTCGGCCACCGCGGAAACAGGCGATACCGGAGGACCCACCGGTGGCACCTCAGCGCCCGCGCCGTCGACGAGCGCGGCATCGGGACCGGTGTCGGGGGAGTTGTTCTCGGACTCGTTGAGATCGCCGGAATCGGCCACGAAGCGCCCTTTCTGGCACAGCACAGGCCGACTCCAGGGCAGGGTGGAGCGGCTGCGTCGTTCGACATGTTCCGCAACGGTGGCGGGTTCTCCATCAGTGTACCGGGGGCAGAACCATGAATGGGGGTTTGCCGGTGCCTGAGTCCGCATGTGCCGTCCTGAACTGACGTCCACCGACTCCCCATATGCGGACCGGGGGGCCAGAACGCTCACGGGGGCGCTCAGCGCTTCGGCCTGTCAACGCTCCATCACCGTGAGCGCCGTCACGAATCACCCGTAGGTGTCACCCGGCCCCTTGCTACCCGGAGCACGCAGGCGACCACCACGAGTACCCGGCGCCTCAGGGCCGCGCACCTTCAACAACGCGACCGTCCCCTGCCCCAGATCCTCGTTCAGCCGCGCCACCAGCCTCGGCGCCAGCAACCGCAACTGCGTCGCCCACGCCGTCGAGTCACACCGCACCGTGAGAGCCCGCTCCTCCTCGTCGTAGCGCTGCGGCTCACAGTGCTGCGCCACCTCCGGCCCCACCAACTGGGGCCACCGCCCCATCACACCGCCCACCGCTGCCGGCGCCTCCCAGCCGCGCTCCGTGATCAGACCCTGGACGGCAGCCCCCAACGGCACCGGATCACGCCCGTCCCGTCCCGACCCCGACCGCGGGCCGCGCCCACGCCGCACGTCCCGCTTCTGCTGCGCCGCGGCACCGCGGGCCTTCGCCTGCTCCTTGGCCGCACGCAGCGCGACCCGCGCCAGATCCACGCCCGTCGGCTCCGCCGGCTGAGGACGCTCCGCACCCGGCTCACCGGACACCGCTCCGTCCGGCTCCTGAGGCGCGTCCGCGGGCGCCTGCGGCAACTCCTGCGACGGCTCCTCACTCACAGCCGTACGACCTCCCCGTCCGAGACCGAGAAACGCGCCCCCGCCAGCACCTCCGGCACATCCTCCGGCACCGCCGCCGTCACCAGCACCTGCTCACCACCGGCAACCAGCTCCGCGAGCCGCGCCCGCCGCCGCACATCCAGCTCCGCGAACACGTCGTCCAGCACCAGCACCGGCTCATTGCCCTCGCTCTTGAGCAGCTCGTACGACGCCAGCCTCAGCGACAACGCGAACGACCACGACTCCCCGTGACTCGCATACCCCTTGGCCGGCAGCTCCCCCAACTTCAGCACCAAATCGTCCCGATGGGGCCCCACCAGCGTCATACCACGCTCGATCTCCGCACGACGGGACTCCTGCAGCGCCGCCGCCAACGCCGCGGACAGCTCCTCACGGGAGACACCCCCGTCGCCGGCACCCTCCGGGCCGCGGTACTCCAGCCCCACCGGGCCACCCCCCGGCGCCAACCGCTCATACGCCTTGTCCGCCAGCGGCCGCAATGCCGCTGTCAACTCCAGCCGGTGCGCCAGCAGTTCGGCACCCACCCGCGCCAGATGCTCGTCCCACACATCCAGCGTCGACAGATCGAGCTGCCGGCCGCCGTGCCGCCGCGCCATCGCCGCCGACTTCAGCAACGAGTTCCGCTGCTTCAGCACACGGTCGTAATCCGAGCGGACACCCGCCATCCGCGGCGACCGCGCCGTCACCAACTCGTCCAGGAACCGGCGCCGTTCGCCCGGATCACCCTTCACCAGCGCCAGATCCTCCGGAGCGAACAGCACAGTCCGCAGGATTCCCAGCACATCACGCGGCTTGACCTGCGAAGACCCGTTGATCCGGGCCCGGTTCGCCCGCCCCGGGGTCAACTCCAGCTCCACCAGCTGCTGCCGGTCCCCCTGCCGCACAGCCGCCCGTACGACCGCACGCTGCGCGCCCATCCGCACCAGCGGCGCGTCCGAGGACACGCGGTGGCTGGCGAGCGTGGCCAGATAGCCGACCGCTTCGACGAGATTGGTCTTGCCCTGACCGTTCGCCCCCACGAAGGCGGTGACGCCCGGATCGAGAGGCACCTCGACCCGGGCGTACGAGCGGAAGTCGGCCAACGACAGATGCTTGACGTGCATGATGTGGCGCCGACCTTCCCCCGACGAGGCCGTGCACCGTGGTGCACAGCCTGTGGATTACTTCTTGCTCTCCACCGCGTGGCCACCGAACTGGTTGCGCAGGGCCGCGATCATCTTCATCTGAGGGGAGTCGTCCTGACGGGACGCGAACCGCGCGAACAGCGACGCAGTGATCGCAGGCAGCGGTACGGCGTTGTCGATGGCGGCCTCCACGGTCCACCGGCCCTCGCCGGAGTCCTGTGCAAAACCCCGCAGCTGGTCGAGGTGCTCGTCCTCGTCCAGTGCGCTGACCGCGAGGTCGAGCAGCCAGGATCGGATGACGGTGCCCTCCTGCCAGGAGCGGAAGACTTCGCGCACATCGGTGACGGAGTCGACCTTCTCCAGCAGCTCCCAGCCCTCGGCATAGGCCTGCATCATCGCGTACTCGATGCCGTTGTGGACCATCTTCGAGAAGTGGCCCGCGCCCACCTTGCCGGCGTGGACGGCGCCGACGCCGGCGTCCCCCTCGGGCTTGAGGGCGTCGAAGACCGGCTGGACCTTCGCCACGTTCTCGGCGTCGCCGCCGTACATCAGGGCGTAGCCGTTCTCCAGGCCCCAGACGCCACCCGAGACACCGCAGTCGACGAAGCCGATGCCCTGCTCGCCGAGCGCCGCGGCATTGATCTCGTCGTCGGTCCACCGCGAGTTGCCCCCGTCGACGACGAGGTCACCCTCGCCGAGCAGGCTCCCGAGCTCGGTGATGGTCGCGCGGGTGGGGTCGCCGGCGGGGACCATCACCCACACCACCTTGGGACTGGGCAGCTGCTCCACCATCGCGGCCAGGCTGTCCACGTCGCTCAGCTCGGGGTTGCGGTCGTAGCCGACGACTGTGTGCCCGGCGTTGCGCAGGCGCGTGCGCATGTTGCCGCCCATCTTCCCGAGCCCGACGAGTCCGATGTCCATCCTTGTTTCCTTCCGAGGCAGTGGTCGTCGTGAGCGCCGAGTCAGGCGGCTGTCCCGCCAGGTTTCTGGCCGCTCAGGAGAGCAGGCGGCGCGGCATCAGCAGGTAGCGGAAGGCGGTGTCGGGGTCCCCCTCGAGGGATTCGACACCGGAGAGCACGACCGGCTTGGATGCCTGGGTGAACGCCAGCTCCACGAACGGAGTCTCGATGGCGGTCAGCCCGTCGAGGAGGTACGCCGGGTTGAACCCGGTCGTGATGTCGTCACCGGTGACCACCGCCTCGATGGACTCGCTGGCCATCGCCTCCTCACCGGACCCGGCGTCGAGGGTGAGCACGCTCTCGCTGAACGCGAGCTGCACGGCGGTGTTCCGCTCGGCCACCAGCGACACCCGTTTGACGGAG
>DATMEI010000266.1:0-3889 GCA_035556995.1 Streptomyces sp. | reverse complement strand
CGACCCGCTGCGCATATGCATGGGCACGGCCGTCCTCACGATGTGCGTCGCCCTGGACGGTGACGGCGCGTCCACCTTTCTCATCACCGTCTCCGCACTGCTGCCCGTCTACCGGAAGCTGGGCATGCGGCCCCTCGTACTGAGCGGGATCATCTGCCTCGGTGCCGGGGTGATGAACATGATCCCGTGGGGCGGTCCGACCGTACGGGCGGCAGCGGCCCTCAAGCTGGACACCTCCGAGGTCTTCGTTCCCGTCCTCCCCGCGATGGGGTGCGGCATCGTCTGGGTCCTGGTGGCCACGTACGTGATCGGCCGCCGCGAGCGGAACCGCCTCGGCCGTCTCGGAGCCCTGCCCACCGGCGTGGACGAAGGCGAGGGGACGGGCGAGGGCGCCGGTGCGGGCGTCGGCGGAGGCGCCGGCGAGAAGAAGGCAGCGGAGTCGTCCGCCCGCACCGCCGGGGACGGCCCCGGCGCCCTCGCCGTCTCCGCGCCGCCACGTACCCGGCTGACCGTCTTCAACCTGGTGCTCACGCTTGCCCTGCTGGTCAGCCTGGTCCTTCAACTGATGCCGCTGGAGGTCCTGTTCGTCATCGGCTTCGCGGTCGCACTGCTCGTCAACCACCCCAGGTGGGAGGACCAGCAGGCGCTGCTCGACCGGCACGGCAAGAACGTCGTCCTGGTCACCACCATGATCTTCGCGGCGGGAGTCCTCACCGGTGTGCTCACCGAGACCAAGATGATCGACGAGATGGCCGGGGCACTCGTCTCCGTCATCCCTCCCTCGCTCGGCGGCCATCTCCCCGGGATCGTGGCCATCACCGGCATGCCGCTGAGCCTGGCCCTGACTCCGGACGCGTACTACTTCGGTGTGCTGCCCGTGCTCTCCGAGACGGCACACGGATTCGGAACCGGACGGGCCGAGATCGCCAGGGCCGCCATCCTCGGCCAGATGACGACGGGCTTCCCGCTCAGCCCGCTCACGGCCTCCACCTTCATCCTGGTCGGCATGACGGGCGTACAGCTCGGTGAGCACCAGCGCTTCATCTTCGGCTGGGCGTTCGCCACGACCGTGGTCATGACCGCCGCGGCCCTCCTGACGGGCGCCATCTCACTCTGAGCCCGGCCGTCCCGTCTCCGTAGCTCAGGCCCGCCGCGTGAGAAGTCAGAGCCAGCCCGCGAACTCCAGCAGAAGCTCGCCGTCCTCGCGGTTCCCGCTCCTCAGGTGACGTACGCCCGACTCGACAGCCCGGTAGAGCGACCAGCCCCGCAACCGCTCACGGTCCACCTCCAGGGAGTCCGCGAGCTTGTGCAGCCGGCGCCGGGTCGCCGAGGCGGCGCCGGGGGAGGCGACGAGATCGTGCAGCCGGTCCCGTACGAGCCGGGCCAGGTCGTACGTGCGCTCACCCAGCAGCGGATCGGGCCCCGCCGCGAGCCACGGTGCACGCTCGGCGTCCGCCGCGAGGACCGCACCCTGCCGGAAGTCGCCGTGCAGCAGCACCTCTTCGGGCGGATCGGCCAGCAACGCGTCCCGCACTTCGAGCGCCTCGTCCCGCAGCGGCCACACCTCCTCCGGCGTGGACGACCGCAGGAAGTCGCTGCTTGCAGCTGTATGAGCCGCGACCGTGCTGAGAGCGCCGGTGCCGCGGTCGTCATCGGAGCCCTGAGGGGCGATCCACAACCGCCGTGCCGCAGAGGCGGCTTCCAGCATCGCCTTCGCCTCCGGCAGCGACCGCAGCGACATCTCACCGTGCAGGCGCTCCAGCAGCAGCGCGCCCTCCTCGACGTCCGCACGCAGCAGCCGCACCGAGCCCCAGCCGTTCCAGTGCTCCAGAGCCGTACGCTCCTTCCCGGCACGCTCCCGCGCCCGGGAGAGGTAGGGAGCGAGCAGCTTCAGCGCCGCGGGCGAGCCGTCAGCACGCCGGACAAGCGTCACCAGACTGCTCCTGCCCCCCGGCGAGACCACGCGCTCCTGCGTCAGCTCCCACCGCTCCAGCGTCCGCTCAAGGAGCGCGGGCAGCTCGTCGAGCCAGTCCTCACCGGCCTTGCCCAACTGCTCGCCGGCATGACCGTGCTGCGAGCCGAGGGAGCGCACAAGCCGCTGCGGAGGATCGAGAGGCAGTGCAGAAGGCATGCGGTGAAGACGACCTTTCTCAGCGGTGGTCGGGTCAGTCGGTCGCCGGCACCCGGTTGCCGGCGGACGACAGCGGACCGGTCAGAGCGGGCCGGACGTCCCGCCGTCGGCAGGCGACCCCGAGGGAGTGGCGCCCCCGGCGCCGGAGCGCTCGGTGAGACCAGGGAAGGCTACGCCGCTGCCCTTCCACCGTGCCGACCGGACCGCCGCCTCGCGCAGTGCCCCCGCCGCCTCGCGCCTGCGGGCGCCCTCGCTGGCGCGTACGAGATCCGCATACGCACCGGCCAGCCGGTCCTCAAGCTCCGCGGCGAGCCGTACTGCCGCGGCGCTGTCGGGCACCGCGAACGGCAATGCGTAGGCAGCGGCGGCGGCTTCGGGCTCGGCGCCCAGGTCGCGCGCTTCGCGCCGCAGTGAGTCCCTGCGGGCGCGGTGGGAGTCGTGTGCCCGGCGGGCCTCGTCCTGCTGGGCCTTGTCGATACGGCCGCCGACGACGCCGTAGCCGTAGACGGTGGCGTGCTCGGCGGCGAGCGCGGTCTGCACGGCGTCGACCAGCTTCTTCATGCGTCGTCGTCCTCCCCGTCCTGCTCGTCCGCTCCCAGCAGGTACGCGTGTACGGCACCCGCTGCGGCGAGTGAGGCCAGCAGCCTCGCCAGTTCGGGAGGGGCCCCGGCCAGTGCGGCCTCCCGTTCCTCCGCGGTACGCCGCTCCGCCTCGCCCAGCGCGGCAAGCGCGGCCTTCTCGTCACCGGGAACGGCAGCGGCGTCCTTGCTGCCTTTGCCGTTGCTGTCCTTCTCCTGCTCCCCGGAGGCGCCGCTCCCGCCACGACGCCGGGCTGCGTCCTTTCCGCCCAGTGCCTCCGCGTGCCGAACCGTCGTGGCCCGCAGCGGACGGAGCCGGTCCGCGAGTCCGGCGTGTGCAGCGAGGGTCGCCTCGTAGCGCTTCAGCAGCTCACGGCTCTGCTTGGCCGCTGCCTGCCGCAGCCGGTCTTCCGTGCGGGCGGCATGCGCGGCGTCAGCGCTCTCGCGGTCCTGCGAACAGCCGGTGGTGGTGCCCAGTGCTGCCAGCGCTCCGAGCGGACCCAGCGTGCTCAGCGCCCCGGCCAGCATCGACCGTCTGGGCGGTCCGGCTGCCGGTGACGGCGTGAGCGGCATGAGTGCACTCCCTGAACAACCTCGGCGTCGCTCGAACAACTGCGGCGAACACGGCGTGCAGTGATCACCGGCACGTGAGCGTACCCGCGCGTGTTCGAACGCACCGACGGGCCACCCTCGTTGCCCCATGAGTACCCGTACGTCCCTGACATCCCGCGCGGATCGCCCGTCTGGTCGGCGTGACCCGCGGCAGACGTTAGGCTTGGACTGGCTAACGCCCCCTGTCACGAGGCCCCAACAACAGCACACGCGGCCGAGGAGTCACCCGGATGAGCACGACCCAGAGCGACAGGCTGCGCGGGCTGCTGGAACCGCTCGTCAGCGCCGTGGACCTGGATCTGGAAGAGATCGAGGTCTCCAAGGCGGGCAAGCGCCGCATGCTGAGGATCATCGTGGACTCCGACGAGGGCGTCGAGCTGGACGCCTGTGCCGAGCTGAGCCGCGCCATCTCCGAGAAGCTCGACGAGACGGACGCGATGGGAGAGGGCGAGTACGTCCTCGAGGTGAGCTCGCCCGGCGCCGACCGCCCCCTGAGCGAGCACCGCCACTATCTGCGCGCTGTCGGCCGACTGGTGAAACTGCAGCTGGGCGAGGGTGGCGAGCTGGT
>DATMEI010000265.1:0-2179 GCA_035556995.1 Streptomyces sp. | reverse complement strand
CACAACCCGTTCGACGAGGAGCAGCGGCACCTGTCGACGATAAGGCTGCTGGCCAAGCTGCCGACGATCGCGGCCTATGCCTACAAGAAGGCCATCGGCCACCCGGTCGTCTATCCGCGCAACGACCTCGGCTATGTCGAGAACTTCCTGCGGATGACCTTCTCCGTCCCCGCGGCGGAGTACGAGCTCGACCCGGTCGTGGTCAACGCCCTCGACAAGCTGCTGATTCTGCACGCCGACCACGAGCAGAACTGCTCCACCTCGACGGTCCGGCTGGTCGGGTCTGCGCAGGCGAACATGTTCGCCTCGATCTCCGCGGGCATCAACGCGCTGTGGGGGCCGCTGCACGGCGGTGCCAACCAGAGCGTTCTGGAGATGCTGCAGGGCATCAAGACGTCGGGCTCCGACGTCGACACCTTCATCCGCAAGGTGAAGGACAAGGAAGACGGCGTAAAGCTGATGGGCTTCGGTCACCGCGTCTACAAGAACTTCGACCCCCGGGCGCAGATCATCAAGGCCGCGGCGCACGACGTCCTCTCCGCCCTCGGCAAGAGCGACGAGCTCCTCGACATCGCCCTCAGGCTCGAGGAACACGCCCTGAACGACGACTACTTCACCGAGCGGAAGCTCTACCCGAACGTGGACTTCTACACCGGTCTGATCTACCGGGCCATGGGCTTCCCGAACAGCATGTTCACCGTGCTGTTCGCCATCGGCCGGCTGCCCGGCTGGATCGCACAGTGGCACGAGATGATCAAGGAGCCGGGCTCCCGCATCGGCCGTCCTCGGCAGATCTACACCGGCGTGGTCGAGCGCGAGTACGTACCGATCGAATCCCGCTGACTCGCGGGTGACCCTGGCTGTACACTCTGTGACACCGCCCAGGGGAGTGCTCAAGGAAGGCCCCATCCAAGCGGATTGGGGCCTTCCATATGTGCAGATCCCTGGCGAGACATAGGTCACAGAAATTGGGGGGTAACCATTGTCCAGGGTCGGACGTCTAACCGGGTGGCAGCGGCCCCCCGGCGGAGCCGCCGTCACCCGCCGAGTGCGTCTTTGGGGGACGGGCCCGGCGTAGCAACATCGGCAAGCGTGCCCGGGGAGCTTTGAGCGGCCCTCCCGTCCGTACGTGCAGCCAGCAAGCACCCGGCCAGGATCCCGTGGGGGGAATCCGTGACCGGGAAACGAGAGCGCCCCGTCGTGACAGGCCCGTGGGGGGACCTGTTGGGCGGGGCGCTTTTCGTGTGTCCCCGCAGTGCCGGTTGTGACGCCCTGAAGATCCGGAAATTGCGGAGCGAATCGCTCCGGATCCCTCCCGCACAGAGTCGGGGAGCATCGGGGTCAACTGACCTGGAGTCACAGCATCTTCACGTTTCCCACACTCGGGCGGGGTTGGTGCTCCACGCCGACGGCATCAGAACCCATGGCTCAGAACGGAGGCACCGGAGCCGAGGTACCGGAGCCGAGCGCGAGCACCTGGGGCATCGGGGTTGCTCAGCGGAAACGGCGCAGCCGCAGGCTGTTGGTGACCACGAAGACCGAGGAGAAGGCCATCGCCGCCCCCGCGATCATCGGGTTGAGCAGCCCGGCCGCCGCGAGCGGCAGAGCCGCGACGTTGTAGCCGAACGCCCACCAGAGGTTGCCCTTGATCGTGCGCAACGTCCTGCGGGCAAGCCGGATCGCGTCCGCGGCGACCCGCAAGTCGCCTCGTACGAGCGTGAGATCGCCTGCTTCGATCGCGGCGTCCGTACCGGTCCCCATGGCGAGTCCCAGGTCGGCTGTCGCCAGAGCAGCCGCGTCGTTCACGCCGTCGCCGACCATCGCCACGCTGCGCCCCTCGGCCTGCAGCCGCCTCACCTGGGCCGCCTTGTCCTCGGGCAGCACCTCGGCGATGACGCTCCCTTCGAGTGAGGTGTCGCCGGAGCCACCCGGGTCGCCGGAGCCGCCCGCAGGGCCCGGGCCGCCTGCGGGTCCGATGCCGACGCTACGGGCGACCGCCTCCGCCACAGCCCGGTTGTCCCCCGTCAGCAGCACCGGCGTGAGCCCAAGGCCGCGCAGTGCCTTCACGGCCTCCGCGCTGGTCTCCTTGACCGTGTCGGCCACCGTGAGCACGCCGCGTACCTCGCCGTCCCAGCTCACCGTCACAGCGGTGCGGCCCGCAGCCTCAGCCTCGGTCTTC
>DATMEI010000264.1:0-3891 GCA_035556995.1 Streptomyces sp. | reverse complement strand
ACGTGGAGAATCTTTGTGCTGCGGTGGGGAGTTTGTGCCCGGCCGGGGTGGCGCGCGTGAGCATTCGCCGCGATTGAACGCCCGGTCGCGGCGGCGGAGCCGCCTGCGCTGCGTGGCCGCCTCCCGGGGCAGCCCGCCGTGACGGCGGCGGAAGCGGGAGGCCGCTGCGCAGCAGATCGGTGGGCCCCGCGTCGCAGGGGTGAGGGGCGCCGGGTCGCGGCGCGCCTGGGCATTCGCCGCGGGGCCGTGCGCGCCGTGCCACAGCGTGGGGCGGGCACGGCAGGTGGTCGCTGCGTGCTGCGAACCGCGTTGTCGTAGTGCGGAGTTGTGCCGGTTGCGGCCCGACGCGGCCCGGCCGCGCTGCGCTCCGCGTCGCTGCGTGCTGCGGCGGGCGGCCTCTGCGGCTGTCGCCCCTGACGTCGGGAATCTCCGTGCTGCGGTGGGGAGTTGGTGCCCGGTCGGGGTGGCGCGTGGGCATCCGCGGCGACGGCGGCGCAAGCGATCCGCCGCGGCCCGGCGGTGCCGTGCACCGCAGACGCACCGCACCGCCGGGAAGGCGCAGACCGCGAAGCGGTCAGTCGCGCAGCGCCCGCTCGATCGTGTCCATGATCTCGCCGAGAGGCGCGTCCGTACGTGCCACCGTCACCAGCACTTCGTCCTGTCGCACCGTCTCGGCGCCGGCGCGCGCGGCGGCACCCGCGCCCGCAGGCTCCGCGGGAGAGATGCGGTTCGCCCCGAAGCCGGTGCCGAAGGTCTTGCGTACGATCGCGAACGCGTGGTCCAACTGCGCCTCGACATCGCCCACTCCGCCGTTGCGCAGCCAGCGCCGCAGCACATGGTTGTGCGCCGTGACCACCGCGGAGGCGGCGACCTCCGCCAGCAGCGGGTCGTCATCTCCGTCGCGGTGCGCGGCTTCGTCGAAGTGGCCCAGCAGATAGCGCGTGAAGAGCCGTTCGTAGCGCGCGACCGAGGCGATCTCGCGCTCGCGCAGCGCTGGCACGTCGCGCGTCAGCTTGTAGCGCTCCACGCTGCCCTTGGGCGACGCCGCGTACATCCGCATGACCTCTTTGATGCCGCGGCAGACGGTGTCCAGCGGGTTCTCGTGCGCGGGTGCGGCCTCCAGCACCGCCTGCGCGCGCACCAGGGTGTCGTCGTGGTCGGGGAAGATCGCTTCTTCCTTGGCGCGGAAGTGCCGGAAGAACGTACGGCGGGCGACGCCTGCCGTGGCGGCGATCTCATCGACCGTCGTCGCCTCGTACCCCTTGGTCGCGAAGAGTTCCATCGCCGCCGCCGCCAACTCGCGGCGCATCCTGAGGCGCTGGGAAGATGCGGTGTGCGAACGGGAAGGCTTCGCGGAGTCTGACATGTGGGGAACGTTACACGCCGTGACGGACTCGGGGGGCGGGCTGCCGGAAGGCTCCAGCAGCCCGCCCCACCGGTGGTTCTGCTTCACCGGCGGTGCCGCTTCACCGACGCATCACCGCCGTGCGTATTCGCGGAAGCCCCGCCCGGTCTTCCTGCCGAGACACCCGGCAGCGACCAGGTGCTCGAGCAACGGCGCGGGCGCCAGACCCGGATCGCGGAACTCGCGGTGCAGCACCCGCTCGATGGCCAGTGACACGTCGAGTCCGACGACGTCCAGCAGCTCGAAGGGCCCCATCGGGTAGCCGCCGCCCAGCCGCATCGCCGCGTCGATGTCGTCGAGCGAGGCGTAGTGCTGCTCGACCATCTTCACGGCGTTGTTGAGGTACGGGAACAGCAGCGCGTTCACGATGAAGCCCGCACGGTCACCGCAGTCCACGGGGTGCTTGCGGATGGCCTTGCTCACCTCGCGGACGGTGGCGTGCGCCTCGTCGCCAGTGAGGACCGTACGCACGACCTCGACGAGCTTCATCGCGGGCGCCGGGTTGAAGAAGTGCATCCCGATGACGTCCTCGGGACGCGAGGTGGCGCGGGCACAGGCGACCACGGGGAGGGAAGAGGTGGTCGTGGCCAGTACGGCGCCCGGCTTGCACACCTTGTCCAGCGTCTCGAACAGCTGCTGCTTGACGGCCAGGTCCTCGGCCACCGCCTCCACCGCCAGGTCGACGCCGGACAGGGCGTCCAGGGAACCTTCCGGGGTGATGCGGGCGAGCGCGGCATCCCGGTCCTCCTCCGTCATCCGGCCCTTCTTCACGGACCGTGCGAAGGAGGCGGCGATACGGGCCTTGGCGGTCTCCGCCTTCTCCGCGCTGCGTGCGGCGAGCACCGTCTCGTACCCCGCCTTCGCGAACACCTCGGCGATACCGCTCGCCATGGTGCCCGAGCCGGCGACGCCCACGGAGGAGACGGGACGTCCTCCCGTACCCCCTGCTCCGGCGTCGGGGGTCTCCGCGTCGGTGACCGCCACCGACGATCCGGGCGCCTCATAGGTGTAGAAGCCGCGGCCCGCCTTCTGGCCGGTCAGCCCGGCGTCGCTGAGCTGGCGCAGGATGGGCGCAGGGGCGTGCAGCCGGTCGTGGGAGTCGGCGTACATGGCGTCCAGCACGGTACGTGCGGTGTCGATCCCGATCAGGTCGAGCAGAGCCAGGGGGCCCATCGGGAGCCCGCAGCCCAGCCGCATGGCGTCGTCGATGTCCTCACGGCTCGCGTAGCGCGACTCGTACATCGCGGCAGCCTGGTTGAGATAGCCGAACAGCAGCCCGTCGGCGACGAATCCGGGCCGGTCACCGACCGCGACCGGCTCCTTGCCCAGGTCGCGTGCCAGGGCGGTCACCGCTGTGACGGCGTCCGGCGAGGTGAGCACCGAGGAGACGACCTCGACCAGCTTCATGGCGGGTGCCGGGTTGAAGAAGTGCAGGCCGAGGACGCGTTCGGGCCGGTCGGAGTCGGCCGCGAGACGGGTGACGGACAGCGCGTTGGTGCCTGTCGCGAGGATCGTGTCCGGCTTGACGACGGTGTCGAGGGCGGCGAAGACCTGACACTTGGTGTCGTAGTCCTCCGGCACCACCTCGATGACCAGGTCCGCCTCCGCGGCGGCATGCAGGTCGGAGAAGGTACGGAAACGGGCCAGCGCGTCCTGCCGTTCGGCCTCGGTCATGCGCTCGCGCTGCACGGCACGCGCGGTGGAGGCTTCGAAGGCTGCGGTGGCGTGACGAGCGGCGGCGTCGCTGATGTCGATGCCGATGACCTCACGGCCGGCGCGGGCGAGGACGTCGGCGATTCCGGCGCCCATGGTTCCTAGGCCGACGACGGCGATGGTGTGCAGAGCAGGACGGTCCATCACGGGACTCCAGGGGTGACGACTGACGATGAGGGTTGCCGGCCGCACGCACGGACGTGGCCGGTTCAGCTCGGTGCACGGGAATCGCGCACGCGCGGGGAGAGCTGCGATGAGAGGATGAGCAGAAGGCGGAACCAGCCCAGTCCCAGGGGCCGTTCCGTACTCAGCGGTGCTGCCCGGGCAGTGCCGCGGCGTATACCGCGGACCCGGACCCCCGCCGAACCGACTTCACTCTCGGGCGGCTGCGTCACCAGGCCGCCTGAGCGGGGGTGCCGCTCTGACGAGCAGCTTAACTCGTGGGTAACCAATGCGCCAGGGGTATGGCTCTTCCAGGGCTGTGGGACGGACCACGTGGGGGAGGGAGCGCGGAAGTGGGCGACGCATTCCGATCGTTGACCGATCGCGTACGGGCCGAGGCGGACCCGGGCGAGTACGAACGACTCGTGAAACTCGCGAAGGAGGGCACACCGGCGGCGCGCGACGAGCTCGCAGCCGTACTCGCGGAGAGCCAACGTCCGTTGTGGGCACGGGAGGTGGCGGCGTTCGCCCTCGGCACGGCAGGGGACGAGCGTGCCTTCGAGACGCTGATCTTCATGCTGAACTACCGCGACCCCGTGCGCTGCGCCACC
>DATMEI010000263.1:0-2498 GCA_035556995.1 Streptomyces sp. | reverse complement strand
CGAACCCACCGTCCGGGCGCTGGGAGCCGCGCTCTGCGCGGCCCTCGGACAGCTGCACCGCTCGGACGTCGTGCACCGCGACCTCAAACCGTCCAACATCATGATCACGGCTTACGGGCCGAAGATCATCGACTTCGGCATCGCCCGCGCCATCGGCGACGCCCGTCTCACCCGGACCGGCAACGCGGCCGGCACCCCCGCCTTCATGTCCCCCGAGCAGGCGGCGGGCGGGGAACACGCCCCGGCCGGCGACGTGTTCGCCCTCGCGGGCGTGCTCGTCTTCGCGGCCACCGGGCAGGGCCCCTTCGGCTGGGGGCAGCCCGCCGACCTGCTCTACCGCGTGCGCTACACCGAGCCCGACCTGTCGGGCGTACCGGCTGAGCTCGCAGCGGTCCTGGCCCGCGCACTGGACAAGGACCCCGCCGCCCGGCCCACCACGGGCCAGCTGGCTGCCCGACTGCACGACGGAAACGGCGAGTTCGCCGACCATCTGACGGTGCCGCTGCTCACGGAGATCGGCCGCCGTGCGACCGAGGTCTGGCAGTTCACCCCCGCACGCCTCCCCGCCCCCGCGGAAGCGCCGCCCGAGCCCGTGACGAACGCACCGCAGAGCGGACCCTCACGGCGCGGAATGCTGATGATGAGCGGCGGTTCGGCGCTGGCCGCGGCGGCCGGAGTAGGCGCCTGGGCCTGGTGGGGTATGGGCGGGGCTGCTTACAAGAAGCCCACCCCGGGCCCCAGCGTCAGCGCGCGGGAGGCGGAGAAACGCGACTCGGAGTGGCAGGTCCAGGTTGGGGGGAATCCGGATGACCTGACCGCCCCCGTGGCTCCGCTCATCGCAGGTGACCTGGTCACCGTGGTGGGCGGGCAGGGCCTCAACGGCGTCGACGCCGAGGGCGGCGCGCTCAAGTGGCGGTCCGAGGAGCTGGAACGTACGTGGCAGGTCGGCTCTGACGGCCGCCGCCTCTACCGGATCGTGGAACCGGCGGACGCCGAGGGGAACGCGGGCAAGCCCGGCGGGTTCCCGCTCCTCCTCTCCACCGTCGATCTCGGCAGCGGCAAGGCGAACAAGCCGTTCGCCGAGATCGAGGACGTGAACGGCGTCATCTACATGAACCAGCTGCTGTGCGCGGCCGACGGCGTGCTCTACGTGGCGGCCGGGCAGGGCAAGGAATCGACCGAGTTCCTCGACAGCCAGTCCTGGAAGCTGCTCGCCGTCGACGCCGAGAGCGGGAAGAAGCGGTGGTCCAAGCCGCTGAAGTCCCGCGCCCAGGGCAAGGACCGGCTGCTCTTCCTGTCCGCCGCGGCAGTCGGCGACCGCCTCGTGACGCTGCGGGAGGAGGACAACGGCAAGGTGAGCATCGTCACCCGCGACGCCGGGACCGGTGCCGCGGTGTGGGTCGAGCCGCTCGACGTCCCGAAGAGAGATCTGGACCGGGACCCGCTGACCGCCGACGGCGACCACCTCTATGTGGGCGGCAGCCGGCTGCGCGCACTGCGCCTGAGCAACGGCGGCGAAGCGTGGTCTGCGGCGCCACGCGGTTCCGGAAGCGGCCGCTTCGGTCTGCCGTCGGTCAAGGACGGCGTGGTGTACGCGGTGGAGAAGGGCCGCGGGCTCGTCGCCCTCGACGCCGGCAACGGGAAGCGGAAGTGGACCGAGAAGGGCGGCGACGGCGAGAACGCATTCCTCCGCGACAGGCCCGTCGTCGGATCCGGGCACGTGTACAGCCCGAGTCCGGCCGGGCTGCGGGCGATCGACCTCTCGTCGCACACGACGGCCGCAACGCACAGGACGCAGGGGGACCGGTTCATCGCCCACGACCGCGCAAAAATGATCATTGCCGTGGGCGGAAAATTCGTCGCGGGCTACCCCCTCAAATGACCGCCCTGACCGCCGTGTTCCTCACGAACCGTGCGCACCGGCCGGCCTCCGCCATCGCACTCCTGGTCGCGGCCCCGGTCCCGTCGGCGGTCCCCGTACCCGTCCGTGCCCCCGAGCAGACAGTCAGGCTTCCATGAATCCCCTCAGTGTCGGTGACCCGCTCCGCCTCGGCCCGTACCGCCTGCTCGGCGTCGTCGGGGAGGGCGGCATGGGCAAGGTCTACGTCGGCCAGGACGACGCCGGGACCGTCGCGGCGGTGAAGGTCCTGCACCCCGAACTCGCCCACGAGCAGAACCTCGCCAAGCGCTTCGTCCGCGAGGCGCAGGCGGCGCAGGCGGTGACGAGCCGCGGTGTCGCGCGGGTGCTCGGGGCTCAGACGGAAGGCGGGCGGCCGTGGATCGCCACCGAGTTCCTGGCAGGCCCGACGCTCGATCAGGCTGTCGAGGCGCACGGCCCGTTCGAGGACGCGGCGCTCCGTTCCCTGGCGGCGTCCATCGCGGCCACCCTGGTCGACGTGCACGCCACGGGCCTGGTCCACCGTGACCTCAAGCCGCAGAACATAGTCCTCACCTCCGCCGGGCCGCGCGTCATCGACTTCGGCATCGCCCGCCCCGAA
>DATMEI010000262.1:0-11691 GCA_035556995.1 Streptomyces sp. | reverse complement strand
GGGAGCGGCGCTGCTGGCGGCGGAGGTCTTCCTCACGGAGGTGCGCGAGAGCGGCGAGCATGCCTGGCGGGTACGTGAACTGCCGGTACGTGAACTGCCGTACGGGCAGGCCCTGTTCGCCCGTCGTCTGGCTGAACTGCTCGGCAGCCGGGGCGTGACCGCGCAGCGTGTGACGAATCCCGCACCCGCGCCCGCCGGTACGGCCCCCGCCCCCGGCATCGTGGACGGCGGCGGCAACCGGTGTGCGCTGTCCGTCATGGCGCCCCTCGGCCGTCTCACGTCGTCGCAGTGGCGGCAACTCGCGTCCCTCGCCCGCGAGCACGGCAACGGCGAACTGCGTGTGACGCCCTGGCGCGGCATCGTCGTTCCCGGGCTGCCGCGATCCGGTGCCGGGACGTGGCTGCAGGAGCTGGACGAAGCGGGGCTGATCACACACGAGGGCTCGTCGTGGCTGGGTGTGGGCGCCTGCACCGGGCTGCCTGGCTGCGCCCGTTCGCACCGCGACGTACGGGCGGACGCCGCCGCCGCGCTCAACGGACCTGCCACGGGGCGGATGCTCCCGGTGTACTGGTCGGGCTGCGAGCGCCGTTGCGGACGTCCACAGGGTGACCGGGTCGATGTTGTGGCCGGCGAGGACGGCTATACGGTGACCGTTCAGGCAGAGGGCTCCACACGGGAGAGGGCCGTGCCCGACGGAGATCTCGCCCACGCCGTCGCATCAGCACGCGCCGAACGAGAGTGAGAGATGAGCGACAGCGCAGTGTCCGAGCAGGCCGAGCACGCGAAGTACGAGTATGAGAAGGACGGTGCGGCGATCTACCGCCAGTCCTTCGCCACCATCCGCGCCGAGTCCGATCTGTCGGGTCTGCCCGGCGACGTCAGCCAGGTCGTCGTCCGTATGATCCACGCCTGCGGCATGACCGACCTCGTACGCGACGTCTCCTTCTCACCGGCGGTGGTGGCCCGCGCACGTGCGGCACTCCGCGCCGGAGCGCCCATCCTGTGCGATGCCGCGATGGTCGCCAGCGGCGTCACCCGCAAGCGGCTGCCCGCGGACAACGACGTGGTGTGCACCCTGTCCGACCCGGCGGTGCCCGGCCTCGCCGCCCGTATGGGCACCACGCGCACCGCCGCCGCACTGGAGCTGTGGCGCGACCGGCTGGAGGGCGCGGTGGTCGCCGTGGGCAACGCCCCGACCGCTCTCTTCCGGCTGCTGGAGATGATCGACGAGGGCGCCCCGCGCCCGGCGGCGGTCATCGGCGTGCCGGTCGGTTTCGTCGGGGCTGCCGAGTCCAAGGACGCACTCGCGGCCCATCCTTCACACCTGGACCACCTCGTCGTACGGGGACGCCGCGGCGGCAGCGCCATCGCCGCCGCCGCGATCAACGCCATAGCGAGCGAGGACGAATGAGCGAGCAGCAGAACGAGCAGCAGCAGACACAGGGGTCACAGGGCCCCCGCAGCGAAGCCACCGGCACCGGCCGCCTCTACGGAGTCGGACTCGGGCCCGGCGACCCGTCGTTGATGACCGTACGGGCCGTTCAGGTCATCGCCGAAGCCGATGTCGTCGCCTATCACAGCGCCCGGCACGGCCGTTCCATCGCCCGCTCCATCGCCGCGGAGCACCTGCGCCCCGACCACATCGAGGAAGCGCTGATCTACCCCGTCACCACGGGCAGCACCGACCACCCCGGCGGCTACAAGGGCGCGATCGAGGAGTTCTACACCGACTCCGCAGCGCGGCTCGCCAAGCACCTCGACGCCGGCCGTACGGTCGCGGTGCTCGCCGAAGGGGACCCGCTCTTCTACGGCTCGTACATGCACATGCACAAGCGGCTCGCCGAGCGCTATCCGACCGAGGTCATCCCCGGTGTCACCTCCGTCAGCGCTGCCGCCGCCCGCCTGGGTACGCCCCTCGCGGAGGGCGAGGAGGTGCTGACGATCCTGCCGGGCACGCTTCCCGAGGAGGAGCTGACCGCGCGTCTCGCCGCCACCGACGCCGCGGTGGTGATGAAGCTGGGCCGTACGTTTCCCGCCGTGCGCAGGGCCGTTGAGAAGGCCGGGCGGCTGGCGGAGACGCACTACGTGGAGCGGGCCACGATGAGCGGTGAACGCACGGGCGCGCTGGCCGAGGCCGAGGCCGGCTCCGTGCCGTACTTCTCCCTGGCCGTCCTGCCCAGCCGCGTCGGCAGGGAGCCCGAGCCGCCGGCGTCCGGTTGCGGCGAGGTCGTGGTGCTGGGCACGGGCCCGGCGGGCCCCCTGTGGCTCACGCCGGAGGCACGCGGCGAACTGGCCGCCGCCCAGGACCTGGTCGGCTACACCACATACCTCGACCGTGTGCCCGTACGCCCCGGGCAGATCCGCCACGCGTCCGACAACAAGGTGGAGTCCGAACGCGCCGAACTCGCCCTCGACCTGGCCCGCCGCGGGCGGCGCGTGGCGGTGGTCTCCTCCGGCGACCCTGGGGTCTTCGCGATGGCCACCGCCGTACTGGAAGTGGCGGCACAGGAGACCTACCAGGACGTTCAGGTGCGGGTCGTGCCGGGCGTGACCGCGGCCAGCGCGGCAGCAGCGCGCGCGGGCGCGCCCCTGGGGCACGACTACGCCGTCATCTCCCTGTCCGACCGGCTCAAGCCGTGGGAGGTCATCGCGGAGCGGCTGGCCGCGGCGGCGTCGGCCGACTTGGCGCTGGCCCTGTACAACCCGGGCTCGCGCAGCCGTACCTGGCAGGTCGCCAAGGCACGTGAACTGCTGCTGGAGCACCGTGCTCCGGACACCCCCGTCGTCGTGGCCCGCGATGTCGGCGGCCCCGGAGAGCGGGTGCGGACCGTGCAACTGGCCGACCTCGCACCGGAGGACGTCGACATGCGCACCATCCTCCTCGTCGGCTCGTCCCAGACCCGTGCCGTACGGCACGGTGAGGATGCGGGCGACGGCGGGCGTACGACGGTGTGGACGCCGCGCAGATACGGCCAGGACGGCACGGTCTCAGCCCAGTCGTGAACGCACCCAGGCAGCGGCCTGGTTCGGCTCCTCCACCACCTCGGCGGCCTCGGGCACGGGCGGCCTGCGCACCAGTACGACGGGCAGGCCCGCCTCGCGGGCCGCGGTCAGCTTGGGCGCGGTCGCCGCGCCACCGCTGTCCTTGCTGACCAGGACGTCGATGCGGTGCCTCCGCAGCAGCTCACGTTCCCCTTCGAGGGTGAACGGGCCGCGGTCGAGCAGTGTCTCCATGTGCGCGGGGCGCGGCGGCTCCGGCGGGTCCACGGACCGCAGCAGGAACCACAGCGCGTCGAGGTGCGCGAAGGAGGCCAGGCCCATGCGTCCTGTGGTGAGGAAGATCCGCCTGCCCAGCGCGGGGAGCGCTTCGGCGGCCTCGGCCAGCGATCCGGCAGAGTGCCAGTCGTCGCCGTCGACGGGTGCCCAGCCGGGCCGCCGCAGCGCGAGCAGGGGAACATGGGCGAGAGAGGCGGCCCGCGCCGCGTTGAAACTGATCGTGCCGGCGAAAGGATGGGTGGCGTCGATGAGTGCGTCCACCTTGTGCTCGCGCAGCCAGCACGCCATGCCCTCTGCGCCGCCGAAGCCTCCGACGCGTACCCGGCCCGGCAGCTGTGCGGGGGCGGCGACGCGTCCGGCCAGCGAGGTCGTCACGTGCAGCGGCTCCGAGGCGGTGTCGTTCCCTTCCGCTTCCGCGTCGGCCAGCAGCCCGGCCAGGCGGCGTGCCTCCGTGGTGCCGCCGAGGATCAGCACGTGGCGTGCGGCGGTGTGCATGAGGACCTTCCATGTCGGCGGCTGAATCCGGACCGGGCGACTCCGCCGGTACGGACGGCAAGGGCGGCGCCGGCGGCAAAGACGGTCAGGGCGGTGCCGGCGGCGGACGCGACGCCCAACTCAAACACACCGGTCTGCGGCCCGGCTGGACGACCGGTGCCTGTGCGACGGCCGCCGCGACAGCCGCCTACACGGCCCTGCTGACCGGCGACTTCCCCGACCCGGTGACCATCACCCTGCCCAAGGGCCAGACCCCCGCCTTCGCCCTGGCGATCGAGGAGCTGGACACGGAGGGGGCGGAACGGCAGGCCACGGCAGGGATCGTCAAGGACGCCGGGGACGACCCGGACGTCACTCACGGCGCGCTGATCCGCGTCAGGGTACGGGCGCTGCCGCCCGGCTCCGGTGTGCGCTTCCGCGCCGGGCCCGGTGTGGGCACCGTCACCCGCCCCGGTCTCCCCCTCGACGTGGGCGAACCCGCCATCAACCCGGTGCCGCGCGAGATGATGCGCGAACACCTGGCGCGCGTCGCCGCAGCGCACGGAATCACCGCCGACGCGGAACTCACCGTCTCCGCCGACAACGGCGAGGAGATCGCCCGCTCCACCTGGAACCCGCGTCTGGGCATCCTCGGCGGGCTCTCCATCCTCGGCACCACCGGCATCGTGGTCCCCTACTCCTGCTCGGCCTGGATCGACTCGATCCGGCGCGGCATCGACGTGGCACGCGCGGCGGGCCGTACCCACGTGGCGGGCTGTACGGGCTCGACGTCGGAGCGGACCGTCACCGCCGAATACGCCCTGCCCGACGACGCGTTGCTGGACATGGGCGACTTCGCGGGTGCGGTCCTGAAGTACATCCGCCGCCACCCGGTGGAGCGGCTCACCGTCTGCGGCGGCTTCGCGAAGCTCTCCAAACTCGCCGCGGGACACCTCGACCTGCACTCCAAGCGGTCCCAGGTCGACAAGGGGTTCCTCGCCTCACTGGCCCGCGAAGGCGGCGCCGGCGAGGAACTGGCGTCGGCGGTGGCTCACGCCAACACGGGCCTCGCCGCACTCCAGTTGTGCACGGCGCAGGGCGTACCGCTGGGTGATCTGGTCGCCGCAGCCGCCCGCGACCAGGCCGTCGGTGTGCTGCGGGGGGCGCCCGTCGCCGTCGACGTCATCTGCATCGACCGGGCGGGCACGATCGTGGGACGGTCAGGAATCCGCTGAGAGCCCGCCGGAGTTGCCGTTGCCGCATCCTGCGTGCGGACGTTCCCGGTCGGGCGAGTAGAGGTGACTGTCGCCGAACTGCTCGGCGCCCAGCGTCCGTCCGACCATGATGACGGCGGTGCGCTCGATGCCCGCCTCCTTCACCTGCCCGGCGATCCCGTCCAGCGTTCCCCGCAGCACGATCTCGTCCGGGCGGCTGGCCATCGCCACGACGGCGACAGGGCAGTCCGGTCCGTAGTGCGGCAGCAGTTCCTTCACCACCCGGTCGACGTATCCGGCGGCGAGATGCAGCACGAGCAGCGCTCGGCTGCGTCCCAATGTCGCCAGGTCCTCACCCTCGGGCATGGCGGTCGCGCGGGCGGCGATCCGGGTCAGCACGACGGTCTGCCCGACGGTCGGCACGGTCAGCTCACGCTTCAGCGCGGCAGCCGCGGCGGCGAACGCCGGTACGCCCGGCACCACTTCATACGGCACGCCCGCCGCGTCCAGGCGGCGCATCTGCTCGGCGACGGCGCTGAAGACGGACGGATCCCCGGAGTGCAGCCGGGCCACGTCAAAGCCCTCCTCGTGCGCGCGCACCAACTCGGCGGTGATGCGGTCGAGATCGAGCTGCGCCGTGTCGATCAGGCGGGCGTCCAGGGGGCATTCGGCGAGCAGTTCAGTGGGCACGAGGCTTCCCGCGTACAGGCACACCTGGCAGGAGGCCAGGGTACGCACGCCGCGCACCGTCATGAGATCGGCGGCCCCGGGACCTGCCCCGACGAAGTACACGGTCATGCGGAATCTCCATTCGCCTTCGCGGACTCGGTGACGGACCGCTTGGTGACGGACCACTGGGTGACGGGCATGGCCTGACGCCAGCCGGTGAAGCCGCCGACGGGTACGGCCTGCGCGACGGCCAGCCGCACCAGCTCCCCGCCGTGCAGGCGGTGCCATTCGGCGAGCAGCGCCTCGGACTCCAGCGTGACCGTGTTGGCGACGAGCCTGCCGCCGTCCGGCAGCGCGTCCCAGCAACTCTCCAGCACACCGGGCGCGGTCAGCCCACCGCCGACGAACACGGCGTCCGGGGTGGGCAGTTCGGCGAGTGCTTCGGGCGCGGACCCGGTGACGACACGCAGCGTCGGGACGCCGAGCGCGTCCGCGTTACGCCCGATGCGCTCGGCCCGTACCGGGTCACGCTCCACACCCACCGCCCGGCAACTGCGGTGCGCGCGCATCCACTCGACGGCGACGGAGCCAGCGCCGCCGCCGACGTCCCACAGGGTCTCGCCGGGTGCGGGTGCCAGCGCCGCCAGGGTCGCGGCCCGCACATAACGTTTGGTGAGCTGACCGTCGTGCTCGTACACCTCGTCCGGCAGACCGGGCACGAGAGAGAGCCGCGGCGCCTCGCCCGTTGAACGGCACTCCAGGGCGATCACGTTGAGCGGGTCGCCGTGCGGCTGCGTCCACTCCTCGGCGGTGCCTGTGACCTGGCGCTCCCGCTCGCTGCCGAGCTGCTCCAGTACGCACATCCGGGACGGCCCGTAGCCGCGCGCCCGCAGCAGCTCGGCGACCTCGGCGGGTGTGGCGGCTCCGGCGCTGAGCACGAGCACTCTGCGGCCCTCGTGCAGCGCGGCGTTCAGGCTCTGCGCGGGACGTCCGACGAGGGTGACGACCTCGGTGTCCTCCACCGGCCAGCCAAGCCGGGCACAGGCGTGACTCACGGACGAGGGATGCGGCAGCACCAACAGCCGCTCCGGGCCCGCCACTTCGGCGAGGGCCCGGCCGATCCCGTAGAACATGGGGTCCCCGCTGGCCAGTACGCACACGCGTCGGCCCTCGTTCTCGGCGAGCAGCCGGGGAACGGCGGGGCGCAGGGGCGAGGGCCAGCTGACGCGCTCGCCGGTGCACTCCTGCGGCAGCAGCGCGAGCTGCCGCTCACTGCCGATGAGCACCTGCGCCTCGCGCAGCGCGTCACGCGCCACCGGTGCCAGCCCGCTCCAGCCGTCGGCGCCGACACCGACGACGGTCACGGCTGGCTGCGCCGCGGAAGCTGCGCGGGTCACGCGGGTCACTGGCCTGTACCTCGAACCTGGGAAGGGGGACGTGACGGCACTCTACTGACCGGTCACGCGCCTTCCCGCAGGCAGGGGCCCGGGCCCGGACGGTCTCGCGGCTGCCGGATCACTCCTCAGACGGCGGCACTGAAGCTGTCGAGCCGGTCCAGCTCATCGGCATCCAGAACGATGTCGACGGCCGCGGCATTCTCTTCGAGATGCTCCAGCTTGGTCGTGCCGGGAATCGGCGTGACCGGAATCCCCCAGACGTCGGCTCGTTGCTGCACCCAGGCCAGCGCGATCTGTCCGGGCTTCGCTCCGCGTCGTCGTGCCAGCTCCTCCAACTGACCGGAAAGGGGGGCGAATTGGGGGGCAGCGGTACCGGCCCGCCCTCCGCTCTGCGGGCAGAAGGGCACCATGCCCACACCGAGTTCGGCACAGACGGGCACCATCCCTTCGGTACCGCGGTTGAAGACCGACCACTCGTTCTGCACAGCCGCAATGGGATGCACCTCGTGGGCGTCGCGCAGTTCGTCGCCGCTCACGTTCGACAGACCGAGGTGACGCACCTTTCCCGCTGCGACAAGCTCCGACATCGCGCCGACGGTCTCCTCGATCGGCACGGTGCCGTCGCGGTCGTGCATGTAGTAGAGGTCGATGACGTCCGTTCCCAGTCGCCTGAGGCTGGCATCGCAGGCCGCGCGCACGTACGGCGCATCGCCGCGGCAGGACAGGGAGTTGTCGGGTGCGCGCACCGCGCCGAACTTCGTGCACAGGACGGCTTCGTTCCGGCGGTGGCGCAGCGCCCGGCCGACCAGTTCCTCGTTCCGGCCGTCTCCGTACAGGTCGGCCGTGTCGAGGAACGTCGCACCGAGGTCGAGCGCCCGGTGGATGACGGCGTGAGCTGCGCGCTCACCGTCGGGCGTACGCGACCCGAGCAGGCGCATACATCCGAAGCCTTGCACTGGAACGGTCATTCCGGTGGCGCCCATGGGCGTGGTACGCATCGTGGCCCTTCACTTCACTTCGGTGGATTGCGGTCAGCCTTCGAGCCGCGTCGACCATGCCCACGACCCTACAGAGGCCGCTTCCAGTGGACCGATGAGTTCTCGACGCGGAGAGGGTCGACAAGGCTATGAATACACAGACACTCGAGACCCCCGAGGTCGACCTCGCCTACGACATCCACGGCCCGCTGCCGACGGCCGGCGGACGCCCGCCGCTGCTCATGATCGGCCAGCCGATGGACGCCACCGGCTTCGGCACGCTGGCGTCGCACTTCCCCGACCGCACCGTGGTCACCTACGACCCGCGCGGCATCGGCCGCAGCACCCGCAAAGACGGCCGGGTCGACCACACGCCCACGATCCAGGCCGACGACGTGCACGCCGTCATACAGGCGCTCCGCGCGGGCCCGGTCGAGATGTTCGCGAGCAGCGGCGGTGCGGTGACCGCGCTCGCCCTCGTGGCGGCGTACCCGGACGATGTGACCACACTGGTCGCGCACGAGCCGCCGCTCATTCCCGTACTGCCCGACGCCGGGGCCGCCGAGCGCGCCCGGGCCGGCTTCCGGGACGCGTACGAGGCCAAGGGCTGGGGCGCCGGCATGGCTGCCTTCATCATGATGACGTCGTGGGAAGGCGAGTTCACCGACGCCTATTTCGCCCAACCCGCGCCGGATCCCGCCGCGTTCGGGATGCCGGCCGAGGACGACGGCTCCCGTGGCGACCCCCTGCTCTCCGACCGGTCCTGGTCGGTCAGCAGCTACCGGCCCGACTTCGACGCCCTTGCCGCAGCACGTACGCGGGTCGTGATCGCGGTGGGCGAGGAGACCGGGGACACCTTCACCGGACGCACCTCGATGGCGACGGCCAAGCTGCTCGGTCAGCAGGCGACGGTGTTCCCGAGCCACCACGGCGGCTTCGTCGGTGGCGAGTTCGGCTACGCCGGGCAGCCTGAGGCGTTCGCGCACAAGCTGCGCGAGGTCCTCAACGATGCTGGCTGATCCGGGAGTTCAGCCCTTGAGCCCTGCCCCGATCGAGTCCGCGATCGGGGTGGTCGGGCGGCCGATGAGACGGGAGAGGGTTCCGTCGGTGCCGGCCAACTCCCCCTTCTCGATGGACGCGTCCACACCCGCGATGATCGCGGCGAGCGGCCCGGGAAGCCCGGCACCGGCCAGGATGCCGGTGAAGTCCTCGACGGAGACGGGGCTGTAGACGATCTCCCTGCCGGTCTGCCGGCTCACTTCGGCGGCGTACTCGGAGAAGCTCCAGGCGACATCGCCGCTCAGCTCGTACGTCTTGTTCTCGTGCCCCTCGCCGGTCAGCACGGCGACCGCGGCAGCCGCGTAGTCCGCACGGGCCGCCGAGGCCACCCGGCCCTCACCGGCCGCCTGGACGACGGCATTGTGCTCCAGCACGGGGGCCAGCTGCTCGGTGTAGTTCTCGCTGTACCAGCCGTTGCGCAACAGGACGTACGGCACACCGGACGCCGATATCGCCTCCTCGGTGCCCCGGTGGTCGTCGGCGAGGGCGGCAGTCAGGCTGCCCGGTCCGCTGGTGTACGCGAGGAGCGCGACACCGGCGGCCTTCGCGGCGTCGAGGATGACCGTGTGCTGCCCCACCCGGCCCTTGTCGATCTCATTGCCGGAGATGAGCAGCACCTTGTCACCCGCGGAGAGGAGACCGTCGAGGGTCTCGGGGGCGTTGTAGTCGGCGATCGCGACCTTCACGCCCCGGGCGGCGAAGCCGGCCGCCTTCTCCCTGCTGCGGGCGACGGCGGTGATCTGGTCGGCCGGGACCTTCTCCAGCAGTCCCTCGACGACCAGCTTGCCGAGGTGTCCTGTGGAACCGGTGACGACGATGCTCATGACTGGCAACTCCCATTGGGTGCGTGATCTCTGAATCGTTCTGACACTCACCCTAGGGACGGCACTAACCTTGCGTAAGTACCCACTTCAAAGTAAGGTACCGACATGGGAGTAAGCACCGCGAGTGCCAAGTGGAATCTCGAGAGCGAGGCCATGTGCCCCTATCGCCTCGTGCTGGAACACGTCACGAGCCGCTGGGGCGTCCTCGTCCTGATGCTGCTCCTCGAGCGCCCGTACCGCTTCGGCGAGCTGCGCCGCGCCATCGGCCGCGTCAGCGAGAAGATGCTCACGCAGACGCTCCAGACCCTGGAACGCGACGGCCTCGTCCATCGCGAGGCCCAGCCGGTGATCCCGCCACGTGTCGACTACTCCCTCACCGACCTCGGCCATGAGGCCGCACAGCAGGTGACAGCGCTGGCCACCTGGACCGAGGAGCGGATGGAGGACGTGGTGAAGGCACGCGAGGCATACGACCGGGCACGCGCTCAGGCGTAGCGGCCCCCGCGATCGCCGCCGGGTGACCACTGTTGGAGATGTGTGAACCAGTCGCTGCTTACGAGCCGACCGTGATCGGTCTCAGCCGGCCGTCCGGACCGCGAAGCGGACGAAGGCCGACCAGGCATCCGAAGTGGCAGCGAGCACAGGCCCGTCGAGGTTCTTGGAGTCCCGCACGAACACACCAGCGGGGGGCGTGGCGACCTCCACGCAGTTGCCGCCTTCGTCGCTGCTGTAGCTGGACTTGGACCACGGCAAGTTCTCGGGCACAGCAGCGACTTCGAGGCAGTTGCCGCCCGCGTCGCTGCTGTAGCTCGACTTGAACCAAGTGAGGCCACCGGAGTGGTGCCTGCTTGCTGCCCTGTTCATGACCCTCCCGCCAGGCTGTCCAGCAGGCTCACGCTCTCATCGGGGGTGAGGGCCTGCGAGCGCAGCATTCCATACTTCTGTTGGTAGGCACTGACCTGATCCGGATCATCGACAAGGAAGCTGACGTGCTGGCCCTCAATGTAGGCGAGGTGATCATGGTCGGGTGTTTCCAGGAGCACCATGGGCCCTGCCAGCCCAGCGTGGTTCTGACGGCTGGTCGGCATGATCTGAAGCCCCAGGAAGGGCAGTTCGGCACAGCGCCGCAGTTGCCGGATCTGCTCGCGCAGCACCTCTGATCCGCCGATGGGCCGGTGCAAGGTCACCTCCTCCAGGAGGAAGTTCATCATCGGTGGCCATGGCTTTCGCTCGAAGATCCGCTGGCGGCCAAGACGGGCTGAGGTCCATTCCTCGACTTCCTCCGGGCTGATCGGCGGGTAGAGGCAGGAGAACACTGCACGCGCGTACTCCTCGGTCTGAAGGAGACCGGGCACCACATGGTTCTCGTACGACAGCAGGGTCAGGGCCTCCTGCTCGTTCTCCACGAAGTCCTGCGCGAACGCTGGGAATCGCTCGCGCTCGGGGACGTTGGCCACGGCCACCGCGAGTACGCCCTTGGTGTCGAGCAGTTCGTCGAGCTGTGCCGCCAAATCAGGCTTGAGGGGCCGACGACCCTGCTCGATCGAGCCGATCGTCTCCTCGTGCACGCACAGCCGCTCGGCCAGCGCCGGCTGTGTGATGCGAGCGGCTTTGCGGAACTGGCCCAACTGGGCGCCGATCACATGCCAAGAGGAGTACTTCTTGGGCTTCTTCACCGGTCGCATGCGCTCTCCGTCCCCCACGTGCCGTGCCGTACGCGGGCCCCTCCCGCGCCGTACGGTTCGCCCGTACGGCTTGACTCACTGGTGAATCATAGTGACGGACTGTGACAGTTCTCACA
>DATMEI010000261.1:0-2965 GCA_035556995.1 Streptomyces sp. | reverse complement strand
CCGCCGCGCTCTACGCACTGCCTGTGGTGCGCAGACCCGGGGTCGGCGTGGTGACGGTGCTGGGCGGCGGCTATCCGGCCTCGGGTGCGCCGGGCCGCGACCGGCTGCCACAGCCGTACCTTCCGCAAGGGCTGCGCTACGACCCGCAGGAAGCGGCCGGTGAAGTGCAGACACCGCTGCTGGGACCGGCCGCGGACGATCTGCTCATCGGCGACCGCGTGTGGTTCCGGCACGCCAAGGCCGGGGAGCTGTGCGAACGCTTCGCCGGGCTGCAGCTGGTCGAGGGTGACCGTGTGACCGGTTCCCTGCCGACGTACCGGGGCGAGGGCCGCACGTTCCTCTGAGCCGGTCCGGTCTCTGAGCCCGTCTCCGGCTTGTGAGCCCGTCTCCGGCTTGTGAGCGTCCTGGGTCTCCTGAGCCGTCGCGAGTCCGCCCGCAGCTGTCAGATCTCTTCGCCGGGGGCGCCGCCGCCCCCCGTGCTGCCGCCTTCCCCGGTGCCGGTGCCCTCGGTGACGCCGTCGGCCAGCTTGTCCATGTCCTCGAGCGGCGGGGCGGACCGGTGGATGTCGAAGCCGCTGCGGAGCAGCAGCATCTCCCCCGACCCGGAGGGGTGCGGGAAGGCCACGGACTCCACGTAGGCGTCGGGCTTGGTCCGGTTCACGATCTTCCAGCGCACGCGGTACGCGTCCTCGCCCGCCACCTTGGTCTTCTCGGAGGCGACCGCCTTGTGCGAGGTGATACCGCCGTATGTCCCCTTGCTGTAGGCGAGCTTCGCGAAGCGTCCGATGTCGTTCTTCGCCGCGTCTTCGGCGCTGCCGGTGTCGGTGCCGGCCACGACGATGACCGCGGAGCCGCGAAGACAGCTGTCCTTCTTGCTTCCGGGGCAGGTGTACTCCCCCGTCCCGACCATCGGGCCGAGGGGGTCGCGCTCCCAGCCGTCCAGCACGGGCAGGTCGACTCCGGTGGCCGGAATCTCGCCGTCCTGGCCCGGCCCCTCTTCCTCGGGCCCGCCCGTACCGCCGCCCGTGCCCTCGTCCTCCGGGGACTCGGCCTGCGGCCCGCTGTCGCCCGCCTCGTCGCGCGTACCGCCGCCGGCGCCCGTACCGATGCCGAAGACGAGCACGGCACCGACCACGAGAGACGCGACGAGCACGAGCCCGCCGACGATCCCCGCGACCAGGGGCCCGCGCACGGCGCCCCTGGTGCGGGTCTGGCCACTCCAGCCGCTGCCGTCCCACCAGCGTTCCTGCGCACGGGAGTTGGGCTTGTACGCCGTGCCGGGATCGGGGTACCAGCCCGGCGGTGTCGTCATGCTCACGCATCGCACTGTAGGGCAACAGGTGTGCGAGTCACACGGACTCTGCCAGCCTGGCGGACCTTCTTCGTCAGGACCCGGTTGAGCCGCGCCCTTCAGGTCGGGATGCGCCTCGTCCCGGCGAACCACGAGGTCCGCACCCGTCCCCGACCTTCCGGGCCAGTGCGCCTAGACCGGCGTGACGTACGCCCCGGAGATGCCGCCGTCCACCATGAAGTCGGTGGCGTTGACGAAGGAGGAGTCGTCACTGGCGAGGAAGGCGACCGCCGCGGCGATCTCCTCCGGCTCAGCGAAACGGCCCGGGGGCACGTGCACGAGCCGGCGCTGCGCGCGCTCCGGGTCCTTGGCGAACAGCTCCCTGAGCAGCGGGGTGTTGACGGGCCCCGGGCAGATCGCGTTGACCCTGATGCCCTCCCGTGCGAACTGCACACCCAGTTCCCGCGACATCGCCAGGACGCCGCCCTTGGATGCGGTGTAGCTGATCTGCGAGGTCGCCGCGCCCAGCACCGCCACGAAGGAGGCGGTGTTGATGATGGAGCCGCGCCCCTGCTGCTGCATGTACGGGAGGGCGTGCTTACAGCACAGGTAGACCGAGGTGAGATTCACCTGCTGCACACGCTGCCAGGCGTCCAGACCCGTGGTGAGGATCGAGTCGTCGTCGGGGGGCGAGATGCCCGCGTTGTTGAAGGCGATGTCGACCGATCCGTACGTCTCGTACGCCGTCCTGAACAGGGCCTCGACCTGTTCGGGGTCGGTGACGTCCGTCTCCACGTACAGGCCGCCGGCCTCTTCCGCCGCGGCCTTGCCGCGCTCGGCGTCGACGTCGGCGCACACCACGCGCGCGCCCTCCGAGGCGAGCCGCCGGACGGCGGCGAGGCCGATGCCGCTGCCCGCGCCCGTGACGACGGCGGTACGGCCGACGAGGCGCCGGCACACGGACGTTGCTCCTGCGGAGCCGGTGAGCGAATCGGTCACGGCTGCTCCTCCGTACTGATGAAGACGTTCTTGGTCTCGGTGAAGGCGGTCAGCGCATCGGGACCGAGTTCACGGCCGAGACCCGACTGCTTGTAGCCGCCGAAGGGAGTGCTGTAGCGCACGGCGCTGTGCGAGTTGACGGACAGGTTGCCTGCCGCGACGGCACGGGAGACACGCAGCGCGCGCCCCACGTCCCGGGTCCAGATCGAGCCGGAGAGACCGTATTCGGAATCGTTGGCGATGCGTACGGCGTCGGCCTCGTCGTCGAAGGGGATCGCCACGGCCACCGGCCCGAAGATCTCCTCGGCGCTGCGCCGGTCGCCGGGCGCTCCCTCCAGGACGGTCGCCGGATACCAGTAGCCCTTGCCGTCCGGCACGTCGCCGCGGATGAGGGCCGGTGCGTCCTCCGGTACGAACCCGCGTACCCGGTCCCGCTGGCGCTGCGAGATCAACGGGCCCATCTGCGTTGCCGGATCGGCCGGGTCGCCTGCGACGAAGGACTTCACCGCGGGCTCCAGCAGCTCCAGGAAGCGGTCGTAGACGTCGCGTTGGACGAGGATGCGGCTGCGGGCACAGCAGTCCTGACCGGTGTTGTCGAGGAAGGAGCCGGGCGCCGCGCTGGCGGCCAGCTCCAGGTCGGCGTCGGCGAAGACGATGTTCGGGCTCTTGCCGCCC
>DATMEI010000260.1:0-2023 GCA_035556995.1 Streptomyces sp. | reverse complement strand
GCCGGTGACGGCCTCGGACTGGGCGGGGAGGATCTTCTCCGCCTGCGACTTCAGCTGCTGCTGCGAGGTGCCCGCGGCGGCCTTCAGCGTCACCTGGTCGTACTGACCGGGCAGGGCGAAGAGGCGCTGTGCGGTCGAGGTGTCGAAGAGGACGAGGGTGCCGCCCGCGGCCACGTTGCCGTCCTCGGTGGTGAAGACGCCGACGACGCGGTCCTTGCGCACGGGCCCGTCGATGGACATACGGGCGGTGTCGCCGACCTTGTAGCCCGTGCGCTCGGCGGTCTTCTCGTCGAGGGCGATCTCGCCGTCGCGCTGCGGCGCGCGGCCCTCGCTCATCGGGTATCGGGCGTCCTTGCCCTCGCCGTCGGGGCCCGCGTCGTAGTTGGCGCCGCTGGACTGCCACCCTTCGCCGACGAGTTTGCCCTTCTTGTCGGCGAGTGCGGCGAACCCGCTCACGGCTCCGGTCGCACTGGCGGCGCCGGGCAGCTCACGTGCCTTCTCGAGGGTGGCCTGAGACAGTCTCGCCGTAGCGCCCGGAGCACCCGGGGCGCCGTTGCCCGAATCGGACTGGGACGGCTCGATGGCGAGGTCGACGTTGCTGTAGCCCTTCTCGGAACTCTTCTGGTAGGCGGCGGAGATGGTCGAGGTGAAGACCAGGGTGCCGGAGACGAAGGCCACGCCGAGCAGCACGGCGAGCACGGTCATCAGCAGCCGGGCCTTGTGCGCGAATACGTTGCGCAAGGCGGTACGGAACATCGGTGAGTCCTGGAAGCAATAGGGGCCCGCGTCAGGGCAGGCGTCGGCAGGGACTTCGGTCGGTGAACGGCGGCGGTGGCCGGCCGAGGGGGTTGTGGTCGTCGTGGTCGCCTCGGCAGGCCCGCGCGCTCAGCTCGTACGCACCCTGGAGTCGAGGATCTTCATCCGCTCGAGCACCGATTCGGCTGTCGGCCCGGACATGTCGTCGACGATGCGGCCGTCGGCGAGGAAGATGACGCGGTCCGCGTAGGACGCGGCGACCGGGTCGTGGGTGACCATGACGATGGTCTGGCCGAGTTCGCGTACGGAGTTGCGCAGGAAGCCCAGCACCTCGGCGCCGGCACGGGAGTCGAGGTTGCCGGTCGGCTCGTCGCCGAAGATGATCTCGGGCCTGCTCGCGAGTGCGCGGGCGACGGCGACGCGCTGCTGCTGGCCGCCGGAGAGTTCGCTCGGGCGGTGCTTGAGCCGTCCGGACAGTCCGACGGTCTCGATGACACGGTCGAGCCAGCCTTTGTCGGGCTTTTGACCGGCGATGTCCAACGGAAGAGTGATGTTCTCCAGGGCGTTGAGCGTGGGCAGCAGGTTGTAGGCCTGGAAGATGAAGCCGATCCTGTCGCGGCGCAGCTGCGTCAGCTTCTTGTCCTTGAGCTTGGTCAGTTCGGTGTCGCCGATACGGGCGCTGCCGCCGGAGACGGAGTCCAGGCCCGCCATGCAGTGCATGAGCGTCGACTTGCCGGAGCCGGACGGCCCCATGATGGCGGTGTATTCGGCCTTCCGGAACTCGACCGAGACCTGGTCCAGGGCGACCACCTTGGTCTCGCCCTGTCCGTAGACCTTGGAGAGGTCTGTGGCGCGTGCGGCGGCGACGCCGGCTGGCGCGGGTGCAGCTGCCGGTACGCCGGTGTAGGTGGTGGTCACGGGGCTGTGCTCCTGTCGGAAGGTGAAGCGAATCGGGACGGTCCCATCCTCCCGGCCTGCGCGGACCCGCGGATCAGCCCCCGTGCCCCTTTCCCGGCAATCCTTGCGAGGTACTGCCGCCCTGCCTCGTCCTCCTTGGGTATGACGGTTTCCCTGAGTCCCGGGGGAGGGGTGCGCGGCCCCGGCAGCGGAAGGTGAATTCCAGTGTCCGGACGGCGACTTTCCGTCATTTCCCGAGACAGGGACGGGCCTGGGGCGAGCCTCCGAAGTGGGAGACGCGGTACTGACGCCTCGTCAGTTGCCCATAAAATAAGACAACATCGGGCTGACGCCCCGCAGTTGGGGGCGT
>DATMEI010000259.1:0-4795 GCA_035556995.1 Streptomyces sp. | reverse complement strand
GCACGGCGCCCGATCCGGTCAGCGCGCGCTGTACGTCCGAGGGTTCGCCGTCGGTCGCGAGCCCCTCGACCGTACGGATCTCGCTGCCCGCCGAGGTGGCCGCGGGGACGAGGCAGGAGGCGACGAGCCGTCCGTCGACCTGGACGGAGCACGCGCCGCACTCGCCTTGCGAGCAGCCGTCCTTGGCGCCGGCCAGGCCGAGCCGCTCGCGGAGCACGTACAGGAGGGACTCGCCGATCCAGGCGTCGGTGACGGGGCGGTCGACGCCGTTGACGTGCAACACGTAGGAGACGTGCGGGTGTTCACCGCCGAGCTGCGGGGCCAGCGCGACGGCGGGCTCCTCCGAGACACCTTCGTCGGTGGCGGCGTCACCGGAGGGGACCGTCTCGTCGGGCGCTGCCGGTGCGGACGCCGTCTCTGCGGGTGGTGCTTGCCGGGAGGGCGCGGAGTTCGCGGCGGCGCCGTCCGTCTCCGTCCCCGGTACGGCTGTCGCATTACCGCCCCAGCCGTTGCCGTGGGGCGGTCCGTCCTGTTCGGCGGGCGCGGTGGCCCACTGCCCGGTGGCCGTGGAGTCGTTGCCCGAAGGGCCCGCGGACGGCGTGAACGGCAGTCCCGAACGCACCGTGCCGCCGAAGTTCTCGAGTCCGCCGCCGTCGGTGGCCTCGCTGCTCTCGCCGGCCTCGGCTACCTCAGCGGTCTCGGTGGCTTGGGGCGTGTGGGTGGCGTGAGTGACGTGGGTGGCGCCGGCGCCGTTGGCGCTCTCGTGGCTGCCCGCCCCCTGCATGCCGTCGTCCTCGTGCGGTGACGCGTACGCCCGCGCCTCCCCCTCCGGTACACCCGTGCCCGGACCCGCGGCGTCCCCATGCCCCCCGAAGGGCACCTGCCGACGGGCGTGCGCTTCTGCGAACTGCGCGCCCCCACCGGTGTCCTGCTGCTGTTCGGCCTGCCCCCGGCCGAAGGATGTGCCGGGTCCTATCGGTTCCGCTTCGTCGCCTGCGGCGCCACCGCCCGAGCCGAGCGGGCGGCGCTGCGTACGCGCCTCATGCGAACCGGCGAGCGCGGCGGCCGCACCCTGCCCCATGGCCGATGCCGTTCCGCTCTCACCGGGCCCGCCGGGCTGCCCGGGCGGCGCCGAGGGGAAGGGCGAACGGGCCGCCCGGAGCTGCTGCTCCTGCTGATGCGCACGCTCTCGCTCATGCTCTTGCTGCCGTGCGTGCTCCTGCTGCTGTGCGTGTTCCTGCGCGTACCGCTGCGAGTACTCCTGGGCGTACTGCTGCTGTGCGTACTGCTCCTGTGCGTACTGCTGCGCGTATGAGGGTCCGCCGGGCCCCTGCTGCCCCTGACCTCCCTGGCCGGGCGCTTCCTGTCCGAACGGGTGCGCCCAATGCCCGGTGGCAGCCGGGTCGGTCGTCGCAGGCGGTGTGACGTGCGCCGAAGACGACTGCCCCGCGACGTCTGCCGGATCGAGCGGCGGCGGCGTGTAACCGCCCTGCCCTGTGCCGGGCGCGGCCAGCGGCCCCCATGCGCCGGCCCCGGCTCCCGCGGGGGGCAGCGGTCCGGTCGGCAGCTGGACGAAAGCGGTGGCGTCCGCGTCGTACTCGCCGCCCCAGCCTTCCTGCGGGTACGACTGCTGGGCCCCCTCGCCGTATCCGTAGCCCTGCCCGTATCCGTACCTGTCGCCGTACCCGTCGCCGCGCTGGTCGGCGTCAGGGTGGGCATCGGGGTTCGCGTGGGGATTCGGGTCGGGGTTCGCGTGGGGATGGGCGTGGGGATCGCCCTGCGGATTGCCGTTGCTCATGCGAGCGCCCTCCCGAGTCCTCGGCGGGCCAATGTGGCCACCGTACGCCGCAAGTGGAACGCCGCGGGCGGAAGTACGGGAGCCTCTCCGCCATCCTCGGGCTGCGGCGGGTCGGGAATGCACGCCATTGCGACATAGTCCCCGAAAGCGGTCAGCGCCTCCGGGGCGAGTCCACGCTCCCCGTCCCAGTCGATCAGCGACGCGATCCAGCGTTCCGCCTCCAGCGGACGCAGCGGCATCGGTGCGACCGCGCCGACCGCGCAGCGCACTCCCCGCCGGACCGGGTCGAGTACGACGGCGACGGAGGCCAGCGCACGCCCTGGGCCTGTGCGCCCTGTGGCCTTGAGGAAGGTCTGCGGCGCGTGCAGCAGCGGAACCCGCACATGCCCGACGACTTCACTTGGGCGCAGCATCTCCACATTCGCAAGCAGATGACTCACGGGAATTTCACGCCTCGTGCCTTCCGGGCCCGCGACGACGAGGGTGGCCTCCAGAGCCGCGAGCACCGGCAGTGTGTCGCCGGTCGGTGCCGCGCTGACGACGTTGCCGCCGAGAGTGCCCGCGTTGCGGATCTGCGGTGGTCCGGCAGCTCGTGCGCCGGCCGCGAGTGCCGGGATCAGGGCGGCGAAGTCGGGCCGTCCCATGCGCGCGTGAGTCAGGCCGGCGCCGAGTAGTGCGTGCCCGTCCAGGTACTGCCAGCCGCGGATCTCGCTGATCCGGCCGAGGCCGACGAGCGCGGCGGGGCGCAGCTGGCCCGAGTTGACGCCTGCCATCAGGTCCGTACCGCCTGCGACGGGGACGGCTGCGGGCACCGCTGTGAGTGCCGACACGGCCTCGTCGAGAGTGGTCGGCAGCATGACTGACGGCACAGCCTGTGGCGCATGTTGCTCATGCTGTGCGTGCGTGCTCAATCCAGCCGCCCCTTCCCCGGTCCGTCCCGGCCACCGTGCCCGTACGGTACGTGCTCACAGCCCGGACGACGCAACTCTGGCACATCTCGGCGGACAGTCCGACCGGGGGCCCGGTAAGGGCTGTTCCGGACCGGTCCGTCTGCTGACGTCACTCTCGTCCCTTGTCCGGAACGTAGGTCCGTAATCCCCTGCTCACACGGTCAAGCGGTGAATTGCCACTCTTGGGGATTCTTGTGCGAATCAGGGCTTGTGTACGGACTTTCGTGCTACGGGCCATCCGTCCGCCCGGTGACGTCTGCTCCGGCGCTGCGCTGCTTCGGAATCAGCGGCCCCGCGAAGCAGTTCCCTCACACCGCCGGAGGCGTTCCCTCAACGGGCCTCCCCGGTACGCCCGGACGACGCTGCCAGGGGTGCGGCCCCCGCGGAGGGCGGTAGCCGACGCCCATCGCCTCCAGCCGCGCGTAGTGCGCCTGGTCCATGCGCCGTTCGAAGTCGCCGAAGTCCCGCTGGTGCGGCGGCGGCAGCGGCGACCACGCCACCTCCGCGAAGGCGGCGAGCCGTGGGAACGTCTGGTAGTCGACGCGCTGTTGGCTCTCGGTGCACTCGGTCCACATGTTGGCCTGGGCGCCGAGCACGTGCCGCTCCTCGCCCGTTCCCGCCAACTCCCGGGGCACGGGCTCGAATTCGTACACGTCCCGCAGCGTACGTACGTATCCGACCGGCACCGGCTCGTCAGGGCCGTCGTCCTGCCGGTGGTCCAGATACACCTGCTGCTCGGGGCACATCACCACATCGTGTCCGGCACGCGCCGCGGCGATGCCGCCCGCGTAGCCGCGCCAGGAGGAGACGGCGGCGCCTTCCGCCAAGCCGCCGTCGAGGATCTCGTCCCAGCCGATGAGGCGACGGCCGCGCGCCGTGAGCCAGCGGTCGAAGTGCTGGATGAACCACGACTGCAGGGCGTCCTCGTCCCTCAGTCCCAGCTCCCGCATACGGGCCTGAGCGGCCGCCGACGCACGCCACTGGTCCTTGGGGCACTCATCGCCTCCGAGGTGCACGAAGCGGGACGGGAAGATCTCCAGGACCTCCTCCAGCACGCCCTCGTAGAAGCGGAGAACGGTGTCGCTCGGCGCCAGCACATTGGGGCTCACACCCCAGTCCGTCCACACCTGCAGGGACGCGGTGTCCACCACATCGGTGTTGCCCAGTTCGGGGTGTGCGGCGATGGCGGCCTGCGAATGGCCCGGGATGTCGATCTCGGGGACGACGGTGATGTGACGGTCCGCGGCGTAGGCGACGATCTCCCGCAGGTCTTCCTGCGTGTACCAGCCGCCGTGCGCCCGCTCGTCCCACAGCGGCGGCAGCGGCGCCTCCCCCGGCCTGCCGCGGTGCCCGACGCGGCTACGGGCGCGGGTGCCGCCCACCTCGGTCAGGCGGGGGCGGTGCCCGATCTCGATGCGCCAGCCCTGGTCGTCCGTGAGGTGCAGATGCAGCACGTTGAGCTTGTGCGCGGCGAGCAGATCGAGGGTGCGCAGCACGCCGTCCTTGGGGGTGAAGTGCCGTGCCACGTCGAGCATGTAGCCACGCCACGGGAAGCGGGGTGCGTCCTCGATGCGCACTGCGGGCAGGCGCCGAGTGCCGCCGTCCGGCGTCGCGTTCGCACGGCGGTACGCGGCGGGGCCGAGCAGCTGCCGCAGCGTCTGTGCGCCCCAGAAGACCCCGGCGGGTGCACCGCCGGTGATGCGCACGCAGCCGGCCGCCACTTCCAGGACGTAGCCTTCCGGGCCCAGCCGGTCAGCGGTGGCCTCGTCGGTGCGCAGCGCCACGGTGCCGCCCTCCCCGGCCCGTACGCCGACGGGCGGCAGCGGCAGCCCTGCCGCCGGGCTCAGCGTGCCGCGAAGCCAGCGTGCGGTGTCCTCGGTGCCCGGCCCGGCGTCGAGCGCGGTGGCCGTGTCCAGGACGAAGTCCGGGCCCGTTCCCGGCGTCACGGAGCGGGGTGCGGGGACGATGTCCGTGTGCGGCATGCCGTACTCCCTTCATCGGTCCGTCAGTTGCCGTCGGATGCCGTCGGCTGCGGTGAGTCGCCCTC
>DATMEI010000258.1:0-8569 GCA_035556995.1 Streptomyces sp. | reverse complement strand
CTGATGTCACAGGCAGCCGCCCGCGTGATGGCGGACAACCGGCTCGGCCGGATCGTGAACATCTCCTCCACCTCCGCCCAGCGCGGCGGCGCCGTCTACAGCCTCGCCGCCTACTCCGCGTCCAAGGCCGGCGTCATCGGCCTGGCCAGGACACTGGCCCGCGAGCTCGGCCCGTACGGCGTCACCGCCAACACCGTTTCACCGGGCGCCATCGACACCGACATCATGGGCGGCCGGCTCACCGACGAGCGCAAGGAAGCGATGCTCCGGGACCTTCCGGTCGGCCGCGTCGGCACCGTCGACGACGTCGCGAACGCCGTCTCCTTCCTGCTCGGCCGGGATGCGGGCTATCTGACGGGCGCGACGTACGACGTCAACGGCGGCTCCCACATCGCCTGACCGCACCCGGCCGCCCCCACCCGCCCTCACGCGCCCCCGGCCGCGAGGGGACTCCGCCGCATCGCCCTCCGCATCCGCCCACCGCGGTCCTGCCGCCGCGTTCCTGCCGTCGGGTGGATGCCGCCGGGCCGGTGGCGTGGTGCACACCGGCCACAGGAGCCGCTCCCTAGGGTCGCGGCTGATGGGCGGCCGGGCACGGACCGGCGCGGGCAGCGCCGGACCGCCGCCTCAGGTGACGGCCCATCACGTCAACGGCGCCCCCGCTGCTCCTCCCCGCTTCCACCGCTCCACCGCTCCACTTCTGCGACGCCGGGGGCGCTTGCCGTCTCTGCGGGCCGTACGGCGCAGGCCGTCCGTCCAGAACAGGTGGGTGTGTCAGTGAGCCGCTCTTCAGTCGCGTATCCGCCGCCCCGGCGCAGGCGCAGATCCTCGCCGGCCCGGTCATCGTGGCGCCGCTTGACCAGGTGCCGTCTGACCGCGATGGCAGCGATCCTCATGCTCTGCCTGGCCGGACTCACATCGACTGCGTCGGCTGCACCGGCAGCCGGACCGAAAGCCGGACCGAAAGCCGGACCGAAAGCCGGGTCCAAAGCCGAGCCGAAAGCCGGGCCGAAGGCCCGGACCGGCGTACCGAAGCCCGGCAGCGCGCCGCTGTACGTCACCGACTACACGGCCAACGACGTCCTGAAGCGTTCCCCGGACGGCTCGCAGACGACGGTGCCCACCGACGGCCTGACCAGGCCGACGTACATGGTGCTCGACCCGGCGGGCAACCTGTACATCTCCGACACCGTCAACAGCCGTGTGGTGAAGGTGCCGGCTGACGGCGGCCCGCAGGAGACCGTCCCCACCACCGACCTGCTGCGTCCCCTCGGACTCGCTCTCGACGCCGCGGGCAACCTCTACATCGCCGACAGCTTCAACGACCGTGTGGTGAAGGTGCCGGCTGACGGCGGCCCGCAGGAGACCGTGCCCACCAGCGGCCTGCTCCACCCTTCGGGGCTGGCCCTCGACGCCGCGGGCAACCTCTACATCGCCGACTTCGTCAACGACCGTGTGGTGAAGGTGTCTGTCGGCGGCGGTCCGCAGACGACCGTCCCGACCAGCGGACTCTCCCAGCCGACAGGTCTGGCGCTCGACAAGCCGAGCAACGGCGACCTGTACATCGCCGACTCCGGCAACAACCGCGTGGTGAAGGTGCCGACCGCAGGCGGCCCGCAGGAGACCGTGCCCACCACCGGCCTGAAGAGCCCGCAGGCTCTGGCCTTCGACCCGGCGGGCAACCTCTACATCGCGGACTTCGGCAACGACCGCGTCGTGAAGGTCCCGGCGGACGGCGGCCCGCAGACGACCGTCCCGTTCACCGGCCTGACCACTCCCGCCGGGGTCGCGACCCCGCCGGCGCCGGTGCCGCCCACCGCGGTGACGGCCACCGCGGGCAGCGGCAAGGCCACGGTGTCGTTCACCCCGAGCACGTCCGCCTCGGTCGTCACCTACACCGTCACCGCCAGGAACCTCACGGATCCCGCCCGCGGCGGTCAGACGGCTCAGGGCACCGGTTCCCCGGTCACCGTCAAGGGCCTCACCCCGGGAGACGAGTACACCTTCACCGTCACCGCCACCAACGCGGCCGGGGCCACCAGCGTCAGCTCCGCCCCGTCCGGGGCCGTGACCATTCCGGACGGTGAGCGCGTCCGTACGTCGCTGAAGGCGAAGCCGGCGACCGTGCAGCGGCACTTCCATCCCCCGACGCTGAAGGTCAGGGGTCTCTCCGCCACTCTCACCAGGCCCGGCGGTACGCCCGTCGCCAACCAGACGGTCGGGTTCAGCAACGCCTCGAAGACCCGGCAGCTCTGCCGCGCCGTCACCGACAGCCGGGGCGTGGCCCGGTGCGGCGCCACGGTCCGGGACCGGCTGCAGAAGATCAACCGCCTCTACGAGGACCTGCGCCGTAACGGCTACCGGGCCACCTACGCCGGCTCCACCGTCTACAGGCCCAGTACGGACACCGCCCCCGTCCGGTCCGTGCGTTGAGGACCACGTCCGGCGGATGAACCGGACGGATTGACGACCGGTTGAGGGTCACGGCGCCAGGCACGCTGCACGCGCCGTGACCCTCGCGGGTTCGCGTCGCCCGCGACCGCCCTCCCCACGTCCTCCTACGCCCCCTGACCGGCTCAAAGACAGGAGTGCCCGTGAACACGTCCGCCGCGCCCGAGGGCCCGCCGCCGCCCGCCCGTTACGACGACCTCCGGGCGCTGATCTTCAACTGCACGCTCAAGCGGTCGCCGGAACGCAGCAACACCGAAGGTCTCATCGACCGCTGCCGCCGCATCATGACGGAACAGGGCGCGAGAGTGGACCTCGTGCGGGCCGTCGACCACGACATCGCCACAGGCGTCTGGCCTGACATGACGCAGCACGGCTGGGACAAGGACGTCTGGCCCGGCCTGTACGAGCAGGTCCTCGCCGCCGACATCCTCGTGCTGGCCGGGCCCATCTGGCTCGGCGACAACAGCTCCGTGATGAAGCGCGTCATCGAGCGTCTGTACGGCTGCGCCAGCCACCTCAACGACCAGGGCCAGTACGCCTACTACGGGCGGGTCGGCGGCTGTCTCATCACCGGGAACGAGGACGGCATCAAACACTGCTCGATGAACGTCCTCTACAGCCTCCAGCACCTCGGCTACACCATCCCGCCGCAGGCCGACGCCGGCTGGATCGGCGAGGCGGGCCCCGGTCCGTCCTATCTCGACCCCGGCTCGGGCGGCCCGGAGAACAGCTTCACCAACCGCAACGCCACCTTCATGGCCTGGAACCTCCTGCACCTGGCGCGGATGCTCAAGGACGCGGGCGGCGTACCCGCGTACGGCAATCTGCGCACCGCCTGGGACGCCGGCTGCCACCGCGACTACGAGAACCCCGAACACCGGTGAGTCCGAGTTCCCCGGAGGATCTTCGCCGGATGCGATGAATCCCCGGCACGGGGCCGGTCCGTACGGGTACAGACACTCTTCTCCCGGGAGGTACTGATGTCCACGCGAAGCTTCACCACGAGCCTGTGGTTCGACGGGCAGGCCGAAGAGGCGGCGCAGTACTACATCTCGATCTTCAAGGACTCCAAGCTCGGAAGGATCCTGCGCTACTCGGACGCCGGGCCCGGGCCCGCCGGGTCGGTTGTGGCCGTCGAGTTCGAGATCAACGGACAGAACTTCGTCGGAATCAACGGCGGTCCGGAGTTCAAGTTCGACGAGGCCATCTCCTTCCAGATCCACTGCGCCGACCAGAACGAGGTCGACCACTACTGGAACAAACTCACAGAGGGCGGCGGCGAGGAAGGCCCGTGCGGCTGGCTCAAGGACAAGTACGGCCTGTCCTGGCAGGTCGTCCCGGAGGGAATGTGGGATCTGATCGGCGACCCCGACCCGGAGAAGGCCAAGCGCGCCACCGAGGCGATGTACTCGATGAAGAAGCTCGACATCGCCGCGGTCCGGAAGGCACACGCCGGTCGGTGAACCGCCACCGCAGCCACCGCAGTCGGCGCAGCCGATGCTCGTACGGTCCCCGCACGCCGGTGCGGGACCGTCGGCGTAAGGGAGAGCTACTGCCGCCCCTGGTCGGGCAGTTCACGGCCCAAGCGGGAGGAACCGGGCGGGACTGACACGCGAACGCGTGGGTAACCGGGGGTCCATGGAAATCACGGTGAAGATCAAGTGAGCCAGAAGGCCTCGGACCGCAAGACGCGCAGGACCGTCTTCGTGGCGCTCGGCGCCAACCTGCTGATCGTCCTCGCGAAGGCCGTCGGCGGGCTCTTCACGGGCTCGCCCGCGCTGCTGTCGGAGGCGGCGCACTCGGTCGCGGACAGCTTCAACGAGATCTTTCTGCTGGCCGCGCTCCGGCGGAGCCGCAAGCCCGCGGACAGGCAGCACCCGTTCGGCTACGGCAAGGAGCGCTTCTTCTGGTCGCTGCTGGCGGCCGTCGGCATCTTCGTGATGGGCGGCTGCTTCTCGTTCTTCCAGGGCTACGACGCGCTGCGCAGCGGCTCGCAGGAGTCGCACAGCGGCTACCTGGTGGGGCTCGCCGTTCTGGGCATCGCCCTTCTCGCGGAGGGCACTTCGCTCATCAGGGCGCTGTACCAGGCACGCAAGGACCCCGATACGGACGGAATCCGGGACCCCGCGCTGCGTACGGTCGTCGCGGAGGACGGCACCGCCGTGATCGGAGTCACGATCGCCATCGCGGGCATGGCACTGCACATGGTCACGGGCGAGGTGATCTGGGAGGCTTCCGCGTCCTTCGCCATCGGGGTGCTGCTGGTGGCGGTCGCCTACTGGCTCGGCAAGAGCAACCGCGACCAACTGGTCGGCGAGGCAGCCGATCCGGAGCTGCGGCGGGAGATCCAGACCGTGCTGGAGGCCCAGCCGGAGATCGACAACGTGGAGACGCTGCTGACGATGAAGCTCGGGATGGACTCGACGCTGGTGGCGGCCCGTATCGATCTGGTGCCCGGTCTGGAGAGCGAGGACGTCGAGCTCATCTCGGGGCGTATGAAGAACTCCGTCATGGAGGCGATGTCAGGTGAGGGTCAGGTCTTCCTCGACATCACGGAGGCGCCGCCCGGCAGGCGTACGGAGGCAAATCCCGGACCCGCTCTGACAGTTGACGGGTGAGGTGACGGTGAGCGTGACCGCGGCGGTGACCCGGGTGAGGTGACCGCTCCGGCCGCGGCGAACCCGGCGCGGGCCGCCCGCCTGCCGGGCAAGCGGCCGCGTACGGGCGGCTGTTCGCAACCCCGGGTCAGGGATCAGGCGTCTTCCGCGGGGGTTCCACGCGACTTGCGACGGGACTGCCCCAGCATGCCGATCGCGATGCCGATCGGCAGCCCCACGCCGACGCCGAGGGCCATGTTGTCGAAGATGAGCAGCCCGAGCACCGATCCGGTCATCATGCCGATGACGAGGCCCGTCGTGTTGCTGCTCCGGGACGATGGAGCGCCCTTGCCGTTGGTGTCAGCCATCGGGCCATTGTGCAGCAGCGAGGCGTTGCGGGAACCGGGTCGGCGGCCATGCGTACTCGGCGGGCGGGCGACGAGCACGATGCGACCGAGACCGACGGGGGACAGATGGCCACGAAGCCGCCGATTGCAGAACCGAGAGGCGGGCAGGGGCCGCCACGGCGCAGTTTCCTGCTGATCTATCTGGCCGTCTTCGGGGGGTACACGGGTCAGCAGGTCCTCACCCCTGTGCTTCCGCCGCTGGCACGTGAACTCTCGCTCAGCGAGTTCCAGTTCGGTGTGGTGATGAGCGCTTCGGCGGCCGTCGTCGCGCTCGTCAGCCCGTGGTGGGGAAGGCGCAGCGACACCCACGGACGTAAACCGCTGCTTGTCGTCTCGCTGTTCGGCGCCGCTGCCGGGCTCCTC
This sequence comes from Streptomyces sp., assembly GCA_035556995.1. Classification (GTDB taxonomy): domain Bacteria; phylum Actinomycetota; class Actinomycetes; order Streptomycetales; family Streptomycetaceae; genus Streptomyces. The sequence continues at coordinate 2,751 of DATMEI010000258.1, read as the reverse complement.
GCATTCGCCGTGTCCGCGCACGCCGGCCTCCGCGGCCTGACGGGCGTCACGCTCACCCTCGTACTGCTGCTGCTGACCCGCGGAGTCCTCTTCGGCGGTGCGCTCGCGGCGCTGCCCGTGGCCGCGCAGTCCTACGTCGCGGACGTCACCCCCGACGAACAGCAGCGCGTCACAGGCATGGCCCGCGTGGGTGCGGCGATCGGCCTCGCACTCGTACTCGGTCCCGGACTGGGCGGTCTGCTGGCCGAGTTCGGCCTGATCGCCGCGCTGTATCTGGCGCCCGTGCTGGTGGTGCTCCCGGCCTTCGCGGTGTGGGGAGGGCTGCCCGATGACGCGCCTGCCGGGGGTGTGAAGGCGACCGCGCCGCGGCTCAGCCCGAGGGACGAGCGGGTGTGGCCGTTCCTGCTGGCCGGATTCGGGATCTATCTGTCCGTGAGCATGCTGCAGATGAGCGTGGGCTTCCTCCTCCAGGACCGGCTGGGACTGACGACACGGGAGACCGCGGAACTCTCGGGCTACGTGCTGCTCGCCGGGGGGCTCCCCATGCTGCTGGTCCAGGGGCTCGCCATCCCGTACCTGAAGTGGCGGCCACTGCGGCTGCTGCGAGTCGGTGTGCCGTTGACGGCGGCGGCGTTCGTCGTGATGGTCTTCGCCGACGGCCTGCCTCTCTTCTTCGGCGCCACGGTGCTCTCCGGTCTCGGCCACAGCCTGGCCATCCCCGGCTACAACTCGGTGCTCAGCCTGCGGGTCGACGCCGATGAACAGGGGGGCGTGGCCGGGCTCATCGCCTCCACGAACGGATTCACCCTCGTCCTGGGCCCGTTGGCTGCGACCGCTCTCTATCAGACGGGCGTGGCCTTGCCGTTCGCGTGCGGTGCGACCGTGCTCGGGCTGCTGGCCGCCTTCCTCGTGCTGCATCCCAAGGTCCGTGAGCAGACGCCCACTTCGGTCCCGGACGCGGCCCCGCCGGCGGACGGCGGTCCGGTCGGCAGCGGACAACCGTCACAGCGGGCAACGGAGTTGGAAACCGGGCCCTGACGCGGCCGGCGGTCGTACGGCGGCATCGAGGGCCCCTGCACATTGCCGGGACCGGGCAATGTGGCACGTCCCTCCCGTGCTCGGCTTCGACGGTGCGCGGGTGCTGGGCACCACCGGTCCGGGGGCCGGGGCAACCGCGGTCTTCCAGGCTGCTGCGCCCGCGCGCGGAGCGGCCGTACGCCCTGACAGGCGGCGGAAGAAGAGCGGGCGCGGCTGCGGACCGGGATGAGGCAGGCGGAACTCGTTGCCTCCGGGCTCGGCAACGGCACACCGCCTGGCTCTAACCGAAAAGGTCACCTTCGTGCATTCTGGCCTCAGGGTGCCGCTCTCTCCCCTCCTCGGGGAACGCTCACCCCCTGAGGCGACAGAAGGAGGCGGGCGGCCATGGCATGGACCGGATCGCGACGGGCCGTACTGATGACGGCGGGACTGTCGCTGCTGGCGGCGGCCTGCGAGTCGGAGAACCGCGGAGGAGGCGGTGGCGGGGGCGGAGGAGGCGGCGACGACGGGGAGCGCTCGCCGTTCACCGGCGGGCGCGAGGTGGGTGAGAAGGTGCTCACGGTGAAGATCGACAACGTGGAGGCCGCCAGACCCCACACCGGTCTGGAGAAGGCCGACATCGTCTACGTCGAGCAGGTCGAGGCCGGGCTCACCCGCATACTGGCCGTCTTCGCCTCCAGCCTCCCCTCCACCGTCGGGCCGGTGCGCAGCGCTCGCGAGTCCGATCTGGAACTGCTGCGTCAGTTCGACGAACCGGTGCTCGCCTACTCAGGCGCCCAGTCCAAGCTGCGCTCGAAGATCGAATCCGCGCCGCTGATCTCGTTGTATCCCGGTCGGCTCCCGGAGGCGTACACACGTGGCTCCGACCGGCCCGCCCCGCACAACCTGTTTCTGCGCCCTCGCCGTGCCCTCTCCGCGGACGTCACCTCCGACGTCGGCCCGCCCCGCGACATCGGCTTCCGCTTCGGATCCGCACCCGACGGGGGCAGCAGGACGAAGGAACGCAGCATCCGCTACCAGGCCGCCCGCTTCTCCTTCAGCTGGTCGGCGGACCGGCGGCGTTGGCTGGTCTCGATGGACGGTGCGCCTGCCCGTACGACTGGAAACGGGCAGCTGGGCGCGGCCACCGTCGTCGTGCAGTACGTGAACATCCGCTCGTCCGACCTCGGCGACAGTTCGGGCGCCGTCACCCCCTACACCGAGACCGTGGGTTCGGGCCGGGCGCTGGTGCTGCGGGACGGCAAGGAGTACAAAGCCCGGTGGAGCCGCCCCTCGGAGACCGACGGCACGTCCTTCACCGACTCGGACGGGAAGCGGCTGCCCTTCGCACGGGGGCAGGTGTGGGTGGTGCTGGTCCCCAAGGACTGACCGGGGCGGCGCCCCCCAGTCGGTCGTCCTGCCCCCCCATCCCATCCCTTGTCGCAGGCGCTACGCGAAGTCGTCGAGGCAGCGGAGCACCGCCTCTTCCGCGGCCGTACGACGCTCGACGCCGTAAGCGGCTCCCGCGGTCTCGCGCAGCTGCCGGTACAGCTCCACGGTCGCGCGCAGCGCGCGCAGACAGTCGTCGTGGGAGGGGACCGCGACCGTCTGCTCCAGCGCGGTGACATGCGCAGGGGAGATCCGCTCGATGCGGCGCACACCGGCCGGCTTCGCGACCTTGCCGCCGGTCACCAGCGGCGCGAGCGCGGCGCTGCGGATCATCGTGAGCGCGTC
>DATMEI010000257.1:0-3908 GCA_035556995.1 Streptomyces sp. | reverse complement strand
AGCGTGAGTTCGACGACGTCTGCCGAGCCGCCGCCCGCCAAAACCTCGACGGATTCGCGTACTTCGAGGGCGTTACCCGCGGTCGTGCCCAGCGGCGTGGCCATGTCGGTGAGCAGGGCGCGTGTCCGCACTCCGTGGTCGTTGCCCAACTCGACCATGGTGGAAGCCAGTTCGCGGGCGTCGGCCAGGGACTTCATGAACGCGCCTGCGCCGACCTTCACATCGAGCACCAGCGAGCCTGTGCCCTCGGCGATCTTCTTGCTCATGATGGAGCTGGCGATGAGCGGGATCGACTCGACCGTGCCGGTGACGTCGCGCAGCGCGTACAGCTTCTTGTCCGCCGGTGCCAGCCCCTCCCCCGCCGCGCAGATGACAGCGCCGACGTCCCTGAGGACGCCGATCAGTTCCTCGTTGGTGAGGGAGGCCTGCCAGCCGGGGATCGATTCCAGCTTGTCGAGGGTGCCGCCGGTGTGGCCGAGGCCCCGGCCCGACAGCTGCGGTACGGCCGCGCCGCAGGCAGCGACCAGTGGGGCAAGCGGCAGTGTGATCTTGTCGCCGACGCCGCCCGTCGAGTGCTTGTCCGCGGTGGGGCGGGTGAGGGCCGTGAAGTCCATCCGCTCACCGGAGTCGATCATCGCGCTGGTCCAGCGGGCGATCTCGGGCCGTGACATGCCGTTGAGCAGGATCGCCATCGCGAGCGCCGACATCTGTTCGTCGGCGACCTCGCCGCGCGTGTAGGCGCCGATCACCCAGTCGATCTGCTCGTGGGTGAGCGTGCCGCGGTCGCGCTTCGTACGGATGACGGAGATGACGTCCGTGGTCATATGGCGGGAGTCTCCTTCATGCGGGACGGGAAACCGGGCAGGGCCGGTCGAGGCCACGGACGGGGGATGGGACGGCCCGTCCGCGGGTGTGGCTGGGGTGACGACTGCCGACGGAGGCGTCGGTGTGGACCGTCAGCGTTTCAGGTCGGACGGCCCGAAGGCGTCAGGAAGCAGATCGGCAAGGGTGCGGATGCTGCCGTGCTTGGTCTCCATCAGCAGCTCCGGGCCGCCGTGTTCCCACAGCAGCTGACGGCAGCGTCCGCACGGCATCAGCACTTCCCCGTGCCGGTCGACGCAGGTGAACGCGGTGAGCCGGCCGCCGCCCGAGGCGATCAGCGACGAGATCAGCCCGCACTCCGCGCACAGGGCGACCCCGAAAGCGGCGTTCTCCACGTTGCAGCCCGTGACCGTACGGCCGTCGTCGGCCAGGGCTGCCGCACCGACCGGAAAGCCGGAGTAGGGGGCGTAGGCCCGGGTCATCACGTCCCGGGCCGAGGCGCGCAGCGCGGCCCAGTCGACGTCTGTGCTGTCGACCGGGTCGCTCGTCATGTGCCTTGCCCTCTTCGATAGGCGCGTCCGATGGCCTTGGGTGGCCGCAGCCGCTGTGCGGCGAGCGAGAGCACCAGCAGGGTGGTGATGTACGGGCTCATCTCGACGAACTCCAGGGGAACGGTGTCCGTCATCAGATACCACATGAGCAGCCCCACAGCGATCACGCCACTGATCGCCGCCTGTATCAGGCCGCCCTTGCGCAGCTTCCACAGCGCCAGCGCCGCGAGCAGCACCGATACGAGCAGCAGCAGCGCGTGTACGGTCGGGCCGCCGGCGCGCAGCTGGAGCGCGTCCATGAAGCCGAAGAGGCCCGCGCCCATGGCGACACCGCCGGGACGCCAGTTGCCGAAGATCATGGTGGCGAGGCCGATGTAGCCGCGGCCACCGGTCTGCTGGTCCTGGTAGATGTGCACGCCGATCGCGAGGAACGCACCGCCGAGCCCGGCGAGCGCGCCGGAGACGACGACCGCGGCGTACTTGTAGCGCAGGACGTTGACGCCCAGCGTCTCCGCGGCCACCGGGCTCTCACCGCAGGAGCGCAGGCGCAGTCCGAAGGAGGAACGCCACAGCGCGAAGAAGCTGCCGACGAAGAGGGCGACGGCCAGCACCGCCAGCCACGAGACGTTGCTGACGAACGAGCCGAGGATGCCCGCCAGGTCCGAGACGAGGAACCAGTGATGCTGCTCGACCGCCTTCAGCCCGTCCGCCAGTCCCGGCACGGTGAACGTCGGCATGTCCTCCATGGGTGGCGACTGTTTGTCGTTGCCGCCCGCCTGGGCGGCGGCGCTGCCCTCCGCGCCGAACCACAGCTTGGCGAGGAACTGCACGACGCCCAGCGCCAGGATGTTCACGGCGACGCCGGAGACGATGTGGTCGACGCCGAAGGTGACGGTGGCGATCGCGTGGATGAGGCCGCCGAGCGCGCCGCCGATGATGCCGGCGAGTGCGGCCATCCACGGGCCGTGCTGCCAGCCCATCCAGCCCGCGCCGAACGCGCCGAGCATCATCATGCCTTCGAGGCCGATGTTGATGACGCCCGCGCGCTCCGACCACAGTCCGCCGAGTCCGGCCAGTCCGATGGGAACGGCGGCGGCCAGCGCGCTGGAGTACTGGCCGCTGGAGGTGATCTCGTCGGCGCCGGTGACGATGCGCAGCAGGGAGAGGGCCACGAGGCCGCCCGCGATGATCAACAGCACGACGGGGTACGACAGTCGGCGCCGTCCCCCGGCGGCCTTTCCGCCGGCGGCTCCCTTGCCGCTGCCCTTGCCGTTTCCGTTTCCGTTGCTCTTGCCCTGCGTACCGGTGCTGTTCTTTCCGGTCTCGCCGGTCTCGGCAGTGATGTTCGTGCTCACGCGGACACCCCGGCCTTCTTGTCGTCCGTGTCGCTCTTACGGGCCTGCGCGGCCAGCTGTTCGCCGACCTGACGTTGTTGCCTGCGGAGCCCGTAGCGGCGTACGACCTCGTATGCGATGACGACGCACAGGACGATGACGCCCTGCATCACGCCGACGATCTCCTGGGCGTACTCCTCGAACTCCAGCTGCGTGCCCGTACGTTCGAGGAAGCCCCACAGCAGCGCACCGAGCGCCATGCCGACCGGATGGTTGCGTCCCAGCAGCGCGATGGCGATGCCGGTGAAGCCGATGCCGGCGGGGAAGTCGGTGCCGTAGTTGAACGAGTTGTTCAGCAGCGTCGGCATGCCCACCAGACCCGCGACGGTGCCGGAGAGCACCATCGAAGTGACCACCATCCGCTTCACGCTGACCCCGCTCGCGGACGCCGCGGACTCGGAACGGCCCACCGCCCGCAGGTCGAAGCCGAAGCGGGTGCGGCCGAGCACGAACCAGTAGGCGGCGCCGATCATCACGGCCAGGATCAGCGTGCCGTCGATCGGGTCCGGGGTGGTGGGGATGGTGAAGAAGTGGCTGGAGGACGGGATGTCGGGGGTGTGGAAGAGGTTGCCGTCCTTGACCGCGAGCCTTCCGTCCTGCAGGAAGTAGCCGATGGTCGAGGCGGCGATGAAGTTCAGCATGATCGTGGTGACGACCTCGCTGACACCACGTGTGGTCTTCAGCAGACCCGCGATTCCGGCCCAGACGGCGCCCACCAGCATCGCGACGATGAGGATCAGGGGGATCTGGAGGAACCCGGGGAGCGTCAGCGCCCCGCCGAGGACGGCCGCGCTGAAGGCGGCGATGCGGTACTGGCCGTCGACGCCGATGTTGAACAGGTTCATCCGGAAGCCGATGGCAACCGCGAGCGCGGAGATGTAGAACACCGTCGCCGAGTTGACGATCAGCGAGATCGAACGCGGCTGCGAGCCCACGTCGAGGATCGTGGTCCAGGTCTGCTTGATCGGGTCTCCGGCCGCCAGGAGCACCAGGCTGGTGATGATGAACGCGAACACGATCGCGATCGCGGGCGCGGCCATGGTCAGCAGAATCTGCCGAGGGTCCAGCCGGCCGTTCACGCCGGTGCTCCCGCGCCGGTCATCGCGGACCCGAGCTCCTCGGGAGTGACGCGAGCCGGGTC
>DATMEI010000256.1:0-8477 GCA_035556995.1 Streptomyces sp. | reverse complement strand
AGCTCGGAGGGGACCAAGGCCGTCCTCACCGGGAGGGACACATCGCTCGTTCCGCCCGGCCGGTACGGCGACCATACGGCCCGGCAGGCGCCTGGTCAGCCGTTGGGGCGGTGGCCCTCCTGGTCACCGCCGGCGAGGACGGCGTCACACCCCGGCCTATATGTGCTGGACGGGCGGCGAGGTCCGCCTCCCGGTTCAGCGGGAGGCGCGCTGGGATTCCACGATCTGCCGGATCGTGCTTTCCGAGTTGCTTCGGCGCTGGACCTTCTCCGCGAAACCGGGGAACTGGGCGGCGACAGCGCAGCCCAGCCTCATCATCAGAGGCGCGACGTTGACTTCGCACAGGTCACGTTCGACGGCCCGGAGGACCCCGGCGGCCACCTTGCCGGGTGTGACGGTGCCGAGGCCACCGGGCGCCTTGGCGCCGGTCTCGGCGAACATGCCCGCGTCGCTCACGAAGCCGGGCTGCACGATCGAGACGCCCACGCCCGTGCCGTGCAGGTCCTGCCGGAACCCGTGGGCGAAGCCCCGCAGCCCGAACTTGGTCGCGTTGTACAGGGAGGAGGAGGGCGTGGCGGCCTTTCCGGACATGGAGCCGACGAAGACGAGGTGCCCACGGCCCGAGTCGACCATGTGGGGGGCGAGGAGGCGGGCCAGCATGACGGGTGCGCGCAGGTTCACGTCGATGGCGCGGTCGACCTGCTCGGGCGTGTAGTCGAGGAGTTCGCCACTCGAGGGCAGGGCCGCGTTGGCAACCAGGATGTCGGTGCCTGCGCATTCCTCGGCGAGGCGGGTCACGTCCTTCGGGTCGGCCATGTCGGCGACCACGCTGCGGGCTCCGAACTCGGCCGCCAGGGGTTCCAGCACTTCCCGCCTGCGTCCCGTCAGCACCAAATCGGCTCCGGCGGAGGCGAGTCGGTGCGCGATCGTACGCCCGATGCCGCCGGTCACACCGGTGAGCAGAACGGTTGATCCAGCGATGCGCATCAGCGCAGTCCTTCCGGTCCACGAGCACTGATCGTCCGAAGAGCCAGGACGATACTGACGAGTAGCCAGTCATGTCCATTACGGATGGGCTGTGCACCGACACGCCTTCACCTGACCGGTGCTCGGGCCGTGCTGACGGAACATGCCGGTGAGGGACACCCGCCGACGTGTGGCACATCCGCGCGCCTGAGGGATTGAATCCTCAACCACCTGGGGAGCAGCATCGCAATCCCGTACCGACGAACCGAGGAATCCCACGTGAGCACAGTTCCCGCCGTCACTCTCAACAACGGAATCTCCATGCCCCAGTTGGGCTTCGGCGTCTTCAAGGTGCCGGAGGACGAGACCCGGGGCGTGGTCGCCACCGCGCTGGAGTGCGGATACCGCAGCATCGACACCGCCGCCCTCTACGGGAACGAAGAGGGCACCGGCCGCGCCCTCGCCGAGTCCGGCATCCCGCGCGACGAACTCTTCGTGACCACCAAGCTGTGGAACACCGACCACGGTCACGACGCCGCCCTGCGGGCGTTCGACACCTCCCTGGGGAAGCTGGGCCTGGAGTTCGTCGATCTCTATCTCATCCACTGGCCGCTGCCCGCCCGCGATCTGTACGCCGAGACTTGGCGGGCCCTGGAGAAGATCTACGACGAGGGCCGCGCCAAGGCCATCGGTGTCTCCAACTTCAATCCGGCGCACCTGAACCGGCTGACCGACGAGACCGACGTCGTGCCCGCCGTCAACCAGATCGAACTCCACCCGCGCCTGCCGCAGGCCGAGTTGCGCGCCTTCGACGCCGGCCACGGCATCGCCACCGAGGCCTGGTCGCCGCTCGGCCGCAACAACGGCGTGCTGGACGCCCCGGCCGTCACCGGCATCGCCCGCAAGTACGGAAGGACTCCCGCCCAGGTCGTGCTGCGCTGGCACCTCCAGCTGGGGAACGTCGTCATCCCCAAGTCGGTGACGCCCGCCCGTATCCGGGAGAACCTCGACGTCTTCGGTTTCCAGCTCGACGAGGACGACATGGCAGCCATCGGCAGCCTGGAGACAGGTGCACGCGTCGGCCCCGATCCGGAGACGCTCAACTGACCGGCGGCAGACCAGACCCGGCCGCGGCAGATCTGTCCCGCGGGTCGGTGTGCAGGGTCACCCCAGAGCGGGGGCCCGGCTCAACAGCTCGTCGATGCGCGTCAGTTCGTCGTCGGTGAAGTCGAGCCGGGCTGTCGCCGCGACGTTGTCCGCCAGCTGTTCCGGGCTGCTCGCGCCCACCAGCGCCGAGGTGACACGTCCGCCGCGCAGGACCCAGGCCAGCGCCAGCTGCGCGAGCGTCTGCCCCCGGTCCTGCGCCAGAGAGTTCAGGCCGCGCAGCACGCCGAGCGTCTCCTCGGTGATCTGGCCCGTGCTGAGGAACGGACTCGCCCCGGCCGCACGGGAGTCGGCGGGGACACCGTCGAGGTAGCGGTTCGAGAGCAGGCCCTGCGCCAGCGGTGAGAAGACGATCGAACCCGCCCCGAGGTCGCTCAGCGTGTCCAGCAGCCCCTCCTCCTCGGGCCGCCGGTCGAACATCGAGTAGCGCGGCTGGTGGATGAGCAGCGGCGTCCCCAAGCCGCGCAGGATGTCCGCGGCTTGACGCGTCTGCTCCGGCGAGTAGTTGGAGATGCCCGCGTAGAGCGCCTTGCCCTGCTGCACGGCCGAATGCAGCGCCCCCATCGTCTCTTCCAGAGGTGTGTCCGGGTCGGGCCTGTGCGAGTAGAAGATGTCGACGTGGCTCAGGCCCGTACGTCCGAGGCTCTGGTCGAGGGAGGCGAGCAGGCTCTTGCGCGAGCCCCATTCACCGTACGGTCCGGGCCACATGAGGTGGCCCGCCTTCGTGGAGACGAGGATCTCGTCGCGGTACGGGCGCAGGTCCTCCTGGAAGATCCGCCCGAAGGCGGTCTCCGCCGCGCCCGGCGGCGGCCCGTAGTTGTTGGCCAGATCGAAGTGTGTGACGCCGAGGTCGAAGGCACGGCGCACGATGGCGCGCTGGTTCTCCAGCGGACGGTCGGTGCCGAAGTTGTGCCACAGGCCCAGCGAGATGGCGGGGAGGCGGAGGCCGCTGCGGCCTGTGCGGCGGTAGGGCATCGCGTCGTAGCGGCCGTCGTCGGCTTGGTACACGGGGTTTCTCCTCAGGTGTTGCGGGCGTTTCGGGTGTCGTCACAGAAGGCCGCGGCGGGGCAGCGGCCGGGTCGGGGGCCGGGGGTGGCAGCGGCCGGGGCTCAGGCGACGCCTTCGGGGCTGGCTCCCTCGATCTGCACGCCGTCCGCCGCGATGCGCTCGATCTCGGCGAGTTCGCCGTCGCTCAGCGAGATGGCGGCGGCAGCCGCGCTGGCTTCGATGTTGCCGCTGCTGCGGGCGCCCACGATGGCCACGTCCACGCGCGCCAGCACCCACGCGATCGCGAGCTGGCTGACGCTGTGCCCGCGTTCCGCCGCGAAGTCCGAGAGCCGGGCCACCACCGCCAGGTTCCGGCGCAGCGCGTCGCCGGTGAAGGCGGTCGCCTGGCTGCGCCAGTCGCTCTCCTCGAAGCGGGTGTTCTCATCGAAGCGTCCGGTCAACAGCCCGCTGGCCAGCGGGCTGTAGGCGAGCACGCCGATCCCGTGCTCACGGGCGTACGGCAGCGTCTCCGCCTCGACGCCGCGGCGGAAGAGGTGGTAGGGCGGCTGGAGGGTCTCCACCGGCCGTACGGCTGCGAACTCGGCCATCTGCGTGGCGTCGTAGTTGGAGACGCCCACGTGGCGCAGCTTGCCCTCGTCGGCCATCTCCTGCAGCGCGCCGGCCGTCTCCGCAGCGGGCACCTCCGGGTCCGGCCAGTGCACCTGGTACAGGTCGATGGTCTCGATGCCCAGCGCCCGCAGGCTCTGCTCCACGCCGTCACGCAGGAACGCCGCCGAGGCGTCACGGCCTCCGCCGGAGCCCGGGGGGCGGATGCCGCCTTTCGTGGCGATCACGACGCTGTCGCGGTCCCGGATGAGCTCCTCGCGCAGCGCGGCGCCCAGCAGCCGTTCCGAGGCGCCGAAGCCGTACGCCTGTGCCGTGTCGAAGAAGTTGACGCCCAGCTCACGGGCGTGCCGGATGGCGCGCGTCGCGGCGTCCTCGTCGAATGAGCCCCATTCACCGCCCAGTTGCCAGGTGCCGTAGGCGATGCGGGAGACGTGGAGGCCGGTGGCTCCCAGAGTGGTGCTCTGCATGCGTTCGCTCCTCACCCGGTGGCAGTGGACCTCTCAAGCCTCGCCCGCTCCGCAGTAGCCGTCCAATAGAAGAAAGTGAACGGATTCAGCGACTAGGCTTCTCAATCATGGAACTACGGCACCTCGAGTACTTCGTCAGCGTGGCAGAGGAGAGGCACTTCACCCGTGCCGCCGAGCGGCTGCTCGTCTCCCAGTCCGGTTTGTCGGCGTCCATCCGTGCGCTGGAGCGGGAGCTGGGCGCCAAGCTGTTCGTACGGACCACGCGCAGCGTCGAGCTGACCGGCGCCGGAAGGGCGCTGCTGAGCGAGGCGACGCGGGCGCTGGCGAGCGTACGGGCAGCGAGGGAGGCGGTCGCTGCCGTACAGGGACTGCTGCGCGGCACCCTCTCGGTCGGCACCGAACAGTGCATCGCCGGGGTGCACGTGCCCGAGCTTCTGGCGCGCTTCCGGGAGGAGCACCCGCAGGTGGAGATCCGGCTGCGCCAGGCCGGCTCGGCCCAGCTCGCCGAGTCCGTCGCCGCGGGCAGGCTCGACCTCGCTTTCGTCGCACTCTGCGGCCCGCCCCCTCAGGGCGTGCGCTTGCTGCCGCTGACTGAGGAACCCCTGATTCTGCTCTGCCACCCGGGGCACGCACTCGCCGGCGGGCAGGAGGCGCGGTGGGCGGAGCTGAAGGGGGAAGCGCTGGTGGACTTCCAACTCGACTGGGGCGTACGGCAGTTGACCGAACGGACCTTCGCCGCCGCCGGGATCGAGCGGCAGGTCGCCCTGGAGGTCAACGACGTGCACAGCATGATCGAACTGGTCGAGCAGGGACTCGGCGTCGCCGTCGTGCCGCGGCACTTCGCACGTAAACCCCAGGCGTCCGGCCTGTGCGCTGTGCCGCTGACAGAGGGCCCGCAGCCGGTGTGGGAGGTCTCGGTCGCACTGCCGGCGGGCGATGCCGCCAGCCCGGCCGCACGGAAACTCTGCGCGTATCTGGACCTGACACTCGACGCGCACACCTGATGCGGCCGGAGCAGAGCAGCCGCCTTCACGCCCGCCCGCCAGGCCCCCCAACCGGCCCATGGGCCATGGGCGTTGCCGTGTTGACCTGCGCGCAGCGCGTTGGCCAGTATCGGTGATCCAACGGCGCCGCTGCATCCCGTGCTCACCGTGGCCCGCTGTGTGTTCCCCACCGCTCCGGTGCCCCGGGAGGGCCGATGACCCCCACAGACCCCGTCGACGAAGCACCCGCACCCGCACCCGCACCCGCACGCGCACCTGCGACCGTCGCCGACGAGCCCGAGAGACCCCAGCCCCACCCCAACCCCAACCCCAATCCGCTCTCCCGCGCCGCGCGGCTCTCGCGTCGCCGCTTCCTCCAGGCCACGGCCGCAGGCGCGGCGACCGCCGGTGCCGCGGCCAGCGTCACCACCGGTGCCGGTACGGCCGCAGCCGCGACGTCCGCTTCCGCCCCCGCCCCGGCGTCCGCTCCGGCCGCAGCCGCCGCATCGCCGTCCCAGGTCTCGCTCTCCTTCACCGCGGCCACCAACGGTGCCGCCACGCTCTCGCCCGGCGGCGACCGCCTCGTCGCCGAGGTGCAGAACATCCTGTGGTCCCTGCCCCGTGAGGGCGGCGGACGCGCCGTCCCCCTCACCGAGCCGGAACTCGAGCCCACCCGCCCCCAGTTCGCACCCGACGGCAAGCAACTCGTCGTCTGCGCCTACCGCGGCGGCGGCTTCCACCTGTGGACGCTGCGCCCGGACGGGTCGGGGCTCAGGCAGCGCACGGACGGACCGTGGGACGACCGGGGCCCCGCATGGTCGCCCGACGGCACCCGCATCGCCTTCTCCTCCGAGCGCAAAGGCGACACGGTCACCGGCAGCCCGTACCGGATCTGGGTGCTGGACGTCCGCACGGACACCCTCACCCGGATCACCGGTCTGCCCGGACAGGACGGCCCCCTGCAGGACGGCGCCTGGGAGGACTTCGACCCCGCCTGGTCCCCGGACGGCCGTCGCGTGCTCTTCGTGCGGGCCACTCCCGCCGAGGGGGAACAGGGCCCCGTGCTGCGGGCGCGTACGGTCGCCTCCGTACAGGCCGACGGCGACGGAGCTGTACGTACCGAATACAGCGAGACCGCGGAAGCCGAGGTCATGACGCCCGCCGTCTCGCCCGCGGGCCGCCTCGCGCATCTGCGCACCACACCCGCCCCGTCCGCGTCCTGCACCCTGCTCGTGGACGGCGAACCGCTCGACGTCGACGGCGAAGTGCTGCCCGTGCCTCCCCGCTGGATCTCCTCCGACGCGCTGCTGCTCACCGTCGACGGGCAGTTCAGCATCGTGCGGATCAAGACGCCCGGCGATGCCGAACGGATCCCGTTCGCAGCCGAGATGTCCGTGGAGCGGCCTCGATACCCCGTCAAGGACTACGACTTCGACGCGGGCGGCGGCCGGCGAGCCGTACGGGCCCTGCACCTCCCCGCGATCTCGCCCGACGGCCGCCAGGTGGCCTTCGCCGCGCTCAACGCCCTGTGGACCGCGGAGACTTCGGGCCGCGGACGCCCCCGCAAAGTCCTGCAGGCAAGCCCCACCCGCTACCCGCTCGCCCCCACCTGGACACCCGACGGGCACGGCCTCGTCTACTGCGACGACCGGGACGGGCTCTTCGCGGTCGTCCAGCGCGACCTGCGCTCCGGCAAGGAGACCGTCCTCACCCGCGGCGGACGCGTCTTCCCCGTGCTCTCACCGGACGGGAGGCGGCTCGCCTGCCTCGACATGGTCGGGAACCTCATCGTCCGCGACCTGCGCGAGGAAACCGAACGCATCCTCGCCGAACCCCTCGGCGCCGCCGGACTGCCCGGCCGGCCCAGCTGGTCGCCCGACGGCCGCCATCTCGCGCTGTGCGACCGCAACCGGCTCAACCAGCGCTTCCGTGAGGGCTACAACCTCATCCGCATCGTCGACGCCGGCAGCGGCACCGACCGGCTGCACCCCATCGCTCCCCACACCTCGCTCTCCGACCGCTACGACAGCGGGCCCGTCTGGTCACCCGACGGCCGCCATCTCGCGCTCGTCAGCGAGTCGGCGCTGTGGCTCCTGCCCGTACGCCCCGACGGCACGCCCGACGGCGAGCCGCGCCGCATGACCGACGAGAGCGCCGACCACCCCTCCTGGTCGGGCGACTCGCGCACCGTCCTGTATCTGTCGGCAGGCAAGCTGCGCAGCCTCGACGTGCACAGCGGCAAAGCCCGCACCGTACGCGTAGCGCTGCACCACCGGCGTCCCAAGGCCCGCGACACCGTCGTACACGCCGGACGGCTCTGGGACGGCACGGGAGAGGCCGTGCGTGAGGACGTCGACATCCTGGTACGGGCCGGCCGCATCAACGCAGTCGTCCCGCACCGTGCCCGGCGGGCGGCGGCCCGCCACATCGACGCCGGCGAGCTCACCGTGCTGCCGGGCCTGTGGGACTCCCACACCCACCCCTGGCAGAGCACGTACGGCGGACGCCAGACCGCCACACAGCTCGCCTACGGCATCACCACCGCCGTCGCCCTCGGAGGCTTCGCCTACGAGCAGGCCCGCATCCGTGAAGCCGTCGCCGACGGCACCCTCGCCGGGCCCCGGCTGCTGGCCACCGGCGAACTGCTCGACGGTCCCCGCGTCGCGTACAGCATGGGCAGGCCCCACAGCACCAGGGACGGGCTGCGCCGTTCACTGGAGCGTGCGGAAGGACTCGGCTGGGACTTCGTCAAGACCTACGTGCGGGCACCCGGCTGGGTCATGGCGGAGGCCGCACGGTTCGCGCACGAGCGTCTCGGGGTCCGTGCGGGCAGCCACCTGTGCACCCCCGGCATACAGCTCGGCGGGGACGTGACCACCCATCTGCAGGCCACGCAGAGGCTGGAGTTCGGGCGCGCCACGACCGCCACGGGACACGCCCTGCAGGACGTGCAGGAGATCTACACGGCCGAAGGTGCCCGCTTCCACCTCGTCGCGACGCCCTTCACGGCCGTGCCGCTGCTGGGCGCGGACCCCTCACTCGCGAAGGACCCGCGCGTGACCCGGATGATGCCGCCGTGGGACACCACCGCCGTCGAGGAACTCGCCGGCCACCCGCCCACGGACGACCAACTGGCCACACTGGCAAGGGAGGTGGCGTTCTACCGGCGTGTGCTGGACGGCGGGGGCCTCATCGCGCTCGGCACCGACCAGCCGCTCGTACCGGTGGGCCTCCATCTCCACCTGGCGCTGCGAGCCCTGCACCGCAACGGTCTGTCGGCAGC